>CAMPAA010000136.1 GCA_946631345.1 uncultured Verrucomicrobiota bacterium | reverse complement strand
ACGCGGCAGCGGAGTGCCGGACCGCCGCTGTCTTTGCCGAGTCCGTCTCCGCCCGGCAGCTTCTTGGCCTTTGACCTCTCCCTCCTCGCCACGGACGACCTCGCCGGCGCGAACCCCGCCACGTTCCCCCTCGACCCGAGCGGCACCAACGCCGTCCCGGCCTCGTCCTCCTCCGCCCGCTTCTTCCGCCTCAATGCGCGGTGAATTGCAGACTATTCCGCTTTGCGCAGGATTTAGGATTATGGTATAATTCTTGCCTGTTTTTTAAGCAGGAAGAGAAAGCAATGCATCCATACCGTACCCATACGTGCAATGAACTCCGCGCTTCGGACGCGGGCAAGACGGTCCGCCTTTCGGGGTGGATGTTCCGTCTCCGCGACCACGGCGGAATACTTTTCGTTGACCTCCGCGACCACTACGGCCTCACGCAGATCGTGGTGCATCCGTCCCGCAGCTTCTTCGGCCTCGTTGAGAAGGCCCACCTCGAAAGCGTAATCACCGTGACCGGCGAGGTGAAGCTCCGCACGCCTGACACGATCAACCCTGACCTTCCGACGGGCGAGATAGAGATCGAGGCAAACGAGCTGGTGATGGAGAGCGCGTCCGAGGTGACGCCCATCTACGTGCCAGACGAGAAGGCGGACGAGAGCGAGGACGTGCGCCTCAAGCACCGTTACCTCGACCTGCGCCGCGAGAAGCTGCACAAGAACATCATCCTCCGCTCGGACGTGATCCGCTTCCTGCGCGAGCAGATGTGGGAGAAAGGCTTCCACGAGTTCCAGACGCCCATCCTCACGGCGTCCTCGCCGGAGGGTGCGCGCGACTATCTGGTGCCGAGCCGCATCCACCGGGGCATGTTCTACGCGCTTCCGCAGGCTCCGCAGATGTTCAAGCAGCTGCTGATGGTATCCGGCTTCGACCGCTACTTCCAGATCGCGCCGTGCTTCCGCGACGAGGCCGCGCGCGCCGACCGCAGCCCGGGCGAGTTCTACCAGCTCGACATCGAGATGAGCTACGCCACGCAGGACGAGATATTCGCCGTGGTCGAGGATGTCGTAGGAAAGACGTTCGCGAAGTTCTCCACCTGGCAGTGCAACGCCGCCCCGTGGCCGCGCATCAAGTACCGTGACGCGATGATGGTGTACGGCAGCGACAAGCCCGATCTGCGCAATCCGCTGAAGTGGATAGACATGAGCGACTTCTTCGCCAAGGCCGATTTCAAGGCGTTCGCGGCATGCGTCGCCAACGGCGGTCTCGTGAAGGGGCTGCTTGTGAAGGGCATCGTGGGCGTGGAGACGCGCACGTGGTTCGACAAGCGCGAGGCGTTCGTCAAGGAGAACGGCGGCAAGGGGCTCGGCTACATCAGCTGGACGAAGGAAGGCGAGCTGAAGGGGCCGATCGCTAAGTTCCTCTCGGCCGACCAGCTCGAGGAGATGAAGAGGATATCCGGCATGGAGCCCGGCGACGCCCTCTTCTTCATGGCCGCGCCGGTCGACGAGTGCCACCGCCTTTCGGGGCTTGTCCGCACCGACATCGCCGACCACATGACGAACGACATCCGCGAGAAGGGCTGCTACAAGTTCTGCTGGATCGTCGATTTCCCGTTCTTCGAAAAGGACCCGGAGACCGGCAAGATCATCTTCTCGCACAACCCGTTCTCCATGCCGCAGGGAGGTCTCGAAGCCCTCAACACGAAGGCACCGCTTGAGATCGAGGCTTACCAGTACGACGTGGTGTGCAACGGCATAGAGCTTTCGTCCGGCGCCATCCGCAACCACCGCATCGACATCATGGAGAAGGCGTTTGAGATCGCCGGCTACCCGAAGGAGGTCGTCAAGCAGAAGTTCGGCTGCCTCTACAACGCGTTCCAGTACGGCGCGCCTCCGCATGGCGGCATCGCGCCTGGCGTGGACCGCATGGTGATGCTCCTCACCGACACGCCGAACATCCGCGAGGTCATCGCGTTCCCGATGAACCAGAAGGCGCAGGATCTCATGATGAACGCGCCGAACTACGTGACCGAGCAGCAGCTCCGCGAGCTCCATATCAAGGTGCGCGGCACCAACGAGACTGCGGGCGCGGAGCACTGAACGGAGGGAGGGCGCGTGTCTTCGGTAGGCTCCACCGCCGGGGCGCGCGTCGTCCTCTGTCTCGGCTCAAACATCGAGCCGCGCCGCGAATATCTCGACCGTGCGCAGGCGGCGCTTTGCGCGCTGCCTCTTACGCGCTTCGCCGTCGCGGGTGAAACCGAGGAGACCGAGCCGGTGGATGTGCCTGCGCAGTTCGCCTCGCAGAAGTTCCTGAACCGCATACTCGTGGTGAGGACGTCGCTCGCGCCTTCGGATTTCGCCAGGCGGATGCACCTGATCGAGAGCGACCTCGGCCGCGTTCGCGGGAGCGTGCGCAATGCCCCGCGCACCATTGACATCGACATGATTGACTACGAGGGCGTCGTCTCAGACGACCCTGAGCTGACTCTGCCCCATCCCCGCGCCCGCGAACGCGCATTCGTGATGGAGCCGCTGCAGCGCCTTGGCATTAGTCTTGCGTGCGGTTAGGGCTGGCGCGGAAGCGTGAGGCGGTGCGGTCGCGCGCGGGGCGTGCCTTTCGCGCGCTCTTCGGCCCAGATGTCGAGCGCCGAGCAGATACGGAGCAGCGAGCGTTCGCGCAGCCGGCCCGCAAGTGCGCAGCCCCACACGACGATCAGGTTCCACCCGTTCCGCCGCCACTCCTCCTCGTTGCGACGGTCGCGTCGAACGTTCTTGGACCACTTCTCCATCCAGAAGGCCACGTTGCTCTTTGGCATCGTGGAGTCGGCGCAGCCATGCCTGTGCCAGAAGCATCCCCGCACGTCGATGATAGTGCGTGCGCGCGGCACAACGATGTCAGGCCGGCCGATGAAGCGCCTGTCGCACACGCGGAAGCGCCACCCGGCGGCGAAGATGCGCTGGCGCACAAGCGTTTCCGGCTTGGTGTCCCGGCCTCTTATCCGGCTCATTATCCTGCTTCGCTGCTCTGGTGTGATGCGATCCATGAACACAGAATTATATCACAAACGGTTGCGCCAACGCGCCCGTTTTATGGTATCATAGTCACCCAAACACCAACCAGCATGAGGAGTCAATACAGATGAAGACAAACAGACGGCAGTTCATCGGCGGGGTTGCGGCGGCAGCCGGGCTCGCGCCTTTTGCGGGGTTCCCGGCAGTCGTGAAGCTGCGCAGCCCCAACTCGCTCCTTTCGCACGCCTGCGTGGGGACGGCAAACATGGCGCTGTCGGATCTCATGGGACTCAAGGCCTGCCGCGACCTGCACATCACCGCGCTGTGCGACGTGGACGCAAACTTCCTCAATGCGGCGAAGGCGCGCTGCCCCGACGCCCGCATCTACCGCAACGCATACGAGATGTACGAGAAGGAGGGTGACAGAATCGACTCCACAAACGTATCCACGCCCGACCACACCCACGCCGGCTACATCCTCGACGCTCTTGCGCGTGGCCTCAACGTGTACGGACAAAAGCCCCTCTGCCATGACCTCGAGGACTGCCGCAGGATAGAGAAGCTGGCTGCGGAGAAGAAGGCCGTCACGCAGATGGGTACGCAGATTGCGGCGTGGGAGTGCGACAGGCAGACCTCCGCCTACCTGATGCAGGGCGTCATCGGCCAGGTGAAGCACGTGTGGGTGTTCTCCAACAGAGGCGGGCAGACGACATCCGACCACACATGGCCGATCGCGGAGGATCCGGTTCCGGAAACGCTCGACTGGAAGACGTGGCTCGGCAAAGCCCCGTACAGGCCGTTCAACGCCAAGGCGTATCACCCGTTCGTGTGGAGGCGCTGGCGCGATTTCGGCACTTCGTGGCTGGGAGACCTCGGCCTGCATCTGCTGAGTCCCGTGTGGATCGGCATGGGGTTGGGCAAGACTGGGCCACTCTCCGTTGTCGCTGACGCCCCTGTCGAGCCGGCCGAGATACGCGCGCAGTACTGGCCCCGCATGTCGCACATCACATGGCACATGCCCGGCGTGAAGGCCTCGGGGGGGCAGCCGTTCGACATCGAGTGGTGCGACGGCAACCTTGTCAATCCGAAGGTGACGGCGGCGACCGACCTGAAATACCTTCCGCCGCCGGAGTTCAAGGCGCTGTTCGCGAAGTCTTCCATCGGCTCCCAGCCACTGCAGGGGCGTGTGGTGGAGGGCACGGAAGGATGGCTGCTTTCCGTCCACTTCAACCATGCGCCGGCGGTCGTCATGAAGAACGGCGGCAAGGCTCCGGCGCTGCCTGGCGTAGGCCCCGCTCCGTCGCACTGGCGCGAGTACGTGGATGCCTGCGTGCAGGGCGGACGCACCACAAGCTCCTTCTCATGGGCAAGCAGGCTCACTGAAATGACGCTTCTCGGCAACCAGGCCATGATAAAGCCTGGCGTCGAAATCAGGTGGAACGCAGCCGCAGGCAGGATGGAGGCGTAGGGCGCGCTTCGCCGGAATCGCAGCAATCATCAACCTCATGGACATGGAAAAAAACCATATCGTCGGACGTCTCGCCGAGTGCGAGCGCTATTTCAGCCTGAACCCGCATTTCAGCAAGGCGTTCGCCTTCCTGAAGCGTCCCGACCTTGCGGAGCTGCCGCCGGGCCGGTACGACATAGACGGCTCCAGCTGCTGGGCGAACGTGCAGGAGGCCACGCTCAAGGATCTCGCCGAACGCAGGCTGGAGGCGCACCGCAGGTATATCGACATACAATCGCCAATCACTGGGCCGGAGACCATCGGACTGGCGGAGATGGATGCGGCAGCCCGGGCGCTGCCGTTCGACGTGGAGAACGACTGCGTGCTTTACGCCGGAGAATCCAAGCCGGTCACGCTCAGCCCCGGCGAGTTCGCGATATTCTTTCCGCCTTCCGGCGCGCACGCCCCATGCTGCCGCGCCCATGGCGGGCCGGAGAAGATAAGGAAGGTTGTCATAAAGGTGGCGGCGGAATGACCGCAGCCGCAATCGCAACAGAAGAAGGAGAAAACAGAAAATGACAGGAAACCGCAGAAGCTTTCTCAAGGGACTTGGCTCAGCCGCCGCCGCCTCGGCGCTGGGCGGATGCGCATGCCCGTGCGCATGCGGCACGAAGCCGCGCTACGGACTGCAGCTATACTCCATACACAAGATATTCTGGAAGGATCCCGCGCGCATCCTTGCCGCGCTCAAGGAGGGCGGCTACGACGGCGTGGAGTTCTACGACTACAACGGGCTTTCTGCGAAGGAGCTTAGGAAGCTGTGCGCCGATGCCGGATTGAAGGCGATGGGCACCCACCTGAACGGCGACGTCGCCCTCGTGGGCGACGGACTCAAGCGGACGCTCGAGTATGCGGCGGAGGCCGGGTTCGAGAGTCTCGTCACGCCTCACGCCAA
This sequence comes from uncultured Verrucomicrobiota bacterium, assembly GCA_946631345.1. GTDB lineage: Bacteria > Verrucomicrobiota > Kiritimatiellia > RFP12 > UBA1067 > UBA1731. The sequence continues at coordinate 3,017 of CAMPAA010000136.1, read as the reverse complement.
ACGCGCCTCCGCCGAAGAGTACAGGGCCTTTGGCCGCGCGATGGGCCTCGCCGCCGATGCGGCGGCACCTTACGGCATCAAGGTCGGCGTGCACTCAACGTACCACCACTTCACCACGGTGTACGGCGGCGAAACCGCATGGGACATGATCTACAAGGATGCCTCGCCGAGGCTCTACCAGCAGGTTGACACTGCCAACACCTTCCACACCGGCTATGATGTTGTGGGCCTGCTCAGACGCTACCCGAACCGCCACTTCTCTATTCACATGAAGGAGAACGTGCCCACGGTGGACGGCGTGTTCGGCGTGCCTCCGACGGACGGCGGGAAGTGCGTGCCTTGGCGGGAGCTGATCTCCTGCATGAAGGAGGACTCTTCGCTTCGCTGGTGGATCGTAGAGGCGGAGGGCCGCCCCGATTCGCTCGATCCGGCGCTCAAGTGCCTTGCGAAGCTCAGGAGTATGGTATAATTCGCGCCCGTTTTCGTTAATCGGAAAAGGGAATAGACAAAATGAAGGTCTGCAAATTCGGCGGTTCGAGTCTCGCGGATGCGGGACAGATATCGAAGGTCCTTGACATAGTGCTCGCGGATCCCGCGCGCCGCATGGTCGTGGTGAGCGCGCCAGGCAAGCGAAACAAGTCCGACACCAAGGTGACGGATCTGCTGATTGCGCTGGCTGACGCCGCTCTTGCCAAGAAAGATACCGCAAAGCCGCTCAAGGCGGTCGTCGACCGCTACGCATCGATCGCAAAGGAGCTCAAGCTCGGCGACGACATCGTCAAGGAGATCGAGAAGGATCTCAAGTCGCGCATCGCTTCGTCGAAGAAGGATGCGGGCGTGTTCATGGATACGCTGAAGGCGGCGGGGGAAGACAACTCCGCGAAGATCGTCGCGGCGGCGTTCGTGAAGCGCGGCGCGAAGGCCCGCTATGCGGGGCCGCGCGAGACGGGCATGATCCTCGAGGGGGAGAGCGGCAACGCCACGCTCAACCCGGAGTCGTACCGCAGGCTCGCAAAGGCGTTCGCAGACTTCGAGGGCATCGTGGTGTATCCCGGTTTCTTCGGCTACCGCAAGGATGGCACTGTCGCGACGTTCCCTCGTGGCGGGTCGGACATAACCGGCTCGATACTCGCGGCGGCGATACGCGCCGACGTGTACGAGAACTTCACCGACGTCGACAACGTGTACCCCGTCGATCCGCGCATAGTTCCTGAGGTCAAGGAGGGCATCGACACGATGACCTACCGCGAGATGCGCGAGCTTGCGTACGCCGGCTTCGGAGTGTTCAACGATGAGGCGATATTCCCGGCGGTGCAGGCGCGCATCCCGATAAATGTGCGCAACACCAACCATCCTGCCGAACCCGGCACGATGATCGTGCAGTCGCGCCGGGTGATCCCCGGCACCGTCACCGGCATAGCGGCGGCAACCGGCTTCTGCAACATCATCATCGACAAGTACTGCATGAACCGCGAGGTGGGCTTCACCCACAGGCTGCTCGATATACTCCAGGAGGAGCATGTGGCCTACGAGCACATCCCGAGCGGAATCGACTCCATCTCCGTCGTGATACGTGGCGACAAGTTCTCGAAGCCCACGGAGAACCGCGTGGTGGCGCGCATCAAGCGCGAGCTCCAGCCTGATTCCGTCCTCGTCACGCACGACTACGCGATACTGATGGTCGTGGGTGAGGGCATGGCGTTTTCGGCCGGCATGCTCGCCAAGGCGACGGCGGCGCTCGCCGAGCACGGCATAAACATCTCAATGGTCAACCAGGGCGCGAGCGAGTTCTCGTTCATGCTCGGCATCAAGAGCGAGGACCGCGACAAGGCCGTCCGCGCTCTCTACAGGGCCTATTTCGGCTAAAGGAAGGGGATTTCGGCAATGCTTACGTGGATGGATTCGCTAAAGGGGCGTTCGCTGATGCGGATGACCTCGTTCTCCGACGAGGAGATGCTTAACCTCATCGACCTGGCGGCCCAGCTCAAGGCACGCCGCCGTGCAGGAGTGCGCGGGAACCTGCTGCGCCGCAGGCAGATTGCGCTCATCTTCGAGAAATCATCCACGCGCACGCGCAACTCCTCGCAGATTGCCGCCCGCGATGAAGGGGGCGATGCCGAGTACCTAACCCGCCCCGACATCCACTTCGGCAAGAAGGAGAGCGTGAAGGATACGGCCCGCGTGCTCGGTCGCATCTACGACGGCATCCTCTTCAGGGGATTCTCGCAGAAGACCGTGGAGGATTTGCGCGAATGGTCCGGAGTGCCGGTGTGGAACGGCCTCACCGACGACTACCACCCGACCCAGATTCTTGCCGACCTTCTCACCGTGAAGGAGACATTCGGTTCGCTGGACGACGTTACCGTCGCCTACGTGGGCGATGGCCGCAACAATGTCGCCAATTCCCTCATGATGGGTTGCGCCAAGGCGGGCGTGAGGTATGTATGCTGCGCGCCTAAATCGCTGCGGCCGGACGACGCTGTCCTCGCAGAGGCCGAGGAGGTCGCCAATAGGAACGGCGTGGACATCCGCGTGGAGGAGGACCCGGTGAAGGGCGTGAAGGGCGCGAACGTGCTCTACACCGACGTTTGGGTGTCGATGGGCGAGGAGGCGAAGACCGCAGAGCGCATCAGTCTGCTGAGGCCCTACCAAATCAACATGGATCTCATGCGCGCGACCGGAAACATCGACGGGCGGCTAATGTTCCTGCACTGCCTGCCGGCGTTTCACGACTTCAACACGGAAGTCACCAGGGAGAGCGGGGCGCTGGAGGTGACCGACGAGGTGTTCGAGTCGAAATACTCCAAGGTATTCGACGAATCCGAGAACCGTATGCACACGATCAAGGCTCTCTTCGTCTCCGCCCTCTGCGACCGCGCCACCATCTGAAGAAGCAATAGACGCGCAGCCTTTCGCTGCCTCGCCGTCCGTCGCCTTGGGCATCGGCCTCCTATCCCCCGAGACACGGCGGCGGCCACGCTTTGCTGCGGCTGGTCTTCCCATGAGGCCCAGATAGG
>CAMPAA010000135.1 GCA_946631345.1 uncultured Verrucomicrobiota bacterium | reverse complement strand
TCGGCAAGGCTTTCCCGGATGACGCCAAGGAGCAGCTGTTCGCGGCGATCCAGGCGGTGTTCCGCAGCTGGGACAACCCGCGCGCCAACGTGTACCGTCGCGACAACGACATCCCGTACAGCTGGGGCACGGCGGTCAACGTGCAGATGATGGCTTTCGGAAACCTCAACGACCAGTCAGGCACGGGCGTGGCGTTCACGCGCGATCCCGCGACAGGCGAGAAGAAGCTCATGGGCGAGTTCCTGATGAACGCGCAGGGCGAGGACGTGGTGGCCGGAGTGCGTACGCCGATGCCCATCGCCAAGATGGCCGAGGTCATGCCCAAGGTGTTCAAGCAGTTCACCGACGTGTGCGAGAAGCTGGAGAAGCACTACCGCGACATGCAGGACATGGAGTTCACCATCGAGAACGAGAAGCTCTTCATGCTCCAGACGCGCAACGGCAAGCGCACCGCCAAGGCGGCGCTCAAGATCGCCTGCGACCTCGTGGACGAGGGGATGCGCACGGAGCAGGAGGCGGTGCTCATGGTTGAGCCGCGCAACCTCGACACCCTCCTCCACCCGCAGTTCGACGCCGTGGCGCTGAAGAAGGCCAAGCCGATGGGGCGCGGGCTTCCCGCCTCGCCGGGCGCGGCATGCGGGCGCATCGTGTTCAGCGCCGCCGACGCCAAGGCGTGGAAGGAGCAGGGCGAACAGGTGGTGCTCGTGCGCCTTGAGACGAGCCCCGAGGATATCGAAGGCATGAAGGCGGCCGAGGGCATTCTCACCGTGCGCGGCGGCATGACGAGCCATGCGGCGGTCGTGGCCCGCGGCATGGGCGAGTGCTGCGTGTCGGGCTGCCAGGAGATACAGATGGACGAGGAGAACAAGAAGTTCTTCCTGGGCGGAAAGACCTTCCGCGAGGGCGACTGGATCTCCATCGACGGATCAACCGGCAACATCTATGACGGCGTGATCCCGACCGTGGACGCGACGATCGCCGGCGAGTTCGGCCGCATCATGATGTGGGCCGATAAGTTCCGCCGCCTGAAGGTGCGCACCAACGCCGACACGCCGCGCGACGCAAAGAAGGCCCGCGAGCTTGGCGCCGAGGGCATCGGACTCTGCCGCACGGAGCACATGTTCTTCTCGCAGAGCCGCATTGCTGCGTTCCGCGAGATGATCTGCGCCGACACCGTAGAGGAGCGCAGGCTTGCGCTTTCCCGCATCCTTCCGTACCAGCAGGACGACTTCGAGCAGCTCTTCGAGGCGCTTGACGGACAGCCCGTCACGATCCGGTTCCTCGATCCGCCGCTGCACGAGTTTGTACCGCACACCGAGGAGGAGATCGCTCTCCTCGCCAAGGCGCAGCACAAGCCCATCTCCCGCATCAAGGAGATCATCGACAACCTCCACGAGATCAACCCGATGATGGGCCACCGCGGCTGCCGCCTCTGCGTGACCTATCCGGAGATCGCAGTTATGCAGACGAAGGCCGTCATCCGCGCAGCGATCAACGTGCAGAAGCGCCACAAGGGTTGGAACGTCAAACCAGAGATCATGATTCCGCTCACCGGCGACCCCAAGGAGTTCAAGTTCGTGAAGGACATCGTGGTCCACGTGGCGAACGAGGAGATACAGGCAGCCGAAATCAAGCTCAACTACGAGGTCGGCACGATGATAGAGATTCCGCGCGCGGCGCTCACCGCTGGCGAGCTGGCGAACGAGGCGGAGTTCTTCTGCTTCGGCACCAACGACCTCACGCAGATGACCTACGGCTTCTCCCGCGACGACGCGGGCAAGTTCCTCGGCGCGTACTACGACCAGAAGATATTCGAGAACGACCCGTTCGCCCGCCTCGACCAGAGCGGCGTCGGCAAGCTCATGGATATGGCCGTGAGGGACGGCAAGGCCACACGGCCCATGCTCCACTGCGGCATCTGCGGCGAACACGGCGGCGACCCGGTGTCGGTGGCGTTCTGCCACAGGCTCGGGCTCGACTACGTGTCCTGCTCGCCGTTCCGTGTGCCTATCGCTCGCCTCGCAGCCGCGCAGGCCGCATTGAGCGCTTGACGCGCGCGCCGGAAAATTGTATCATACGCGTGATTTTTTTCAAACCCAAGGAGTCTCATTAAAATGAACGTCAAGAAAACCATGCTGGCCGCCGTTGCGTTTGCTACGGTAGCATCGACATCCTTCGCCGCGAACACCAATCCTGATCTTCAGGCCGTTGGTGAAAAGGAGGAGGTGTCCACCGATCCTTCCGAGGGCCATTACAAGGCTCCCGCATCGTATGGCTGGTCGGCGCTGGCGCTTGGCCTTGCCACGCCCGTGCAGCTGCCATGGGGCATTGAGAAGTGGGATATCTTCGGCCTTGACCTGAACCTCGGCTACTCTGATTCGATGAAGATGTACGGCTGGGAGTTCGCCTTCGGCGCGAACACCGCCCGCAAGTGCTTCATCGGTCTGCAGACGGCCGCCGCGTTCAACTTCTCGAACGAAGATGCCTATGGTCTGGCGCTGTCGCTGTTCAACATGAACAATCAGGAGTTCTACGGCCTTTCGGTTGATGCCATCGGCTTCAACCGCAACGTATACGGCATGGAGGCCAACCTCATCGGCGCAATGACGGACAGGACGGTCGCTGGTCTGCAGATATCCGGCCTTGCCAATGTCGTGGGCGGCGATATGTACGGCGTCCAGGCGGCGCTTGGTGCGAACTTCGCCCGCCGTGCACACGGTCTCCAGTTGGCGTTAATCTACAACCAGACGGATCTGCTCTGGGGTTGCCAGCTGGGTCTTGTCAATATGGCGTTTGCCTGCGACAGCGGCTTCCAGATCGGTCTCGTCAACGTGATCATGGACAACCAGATTCCGTTCCTGCCGATCGTTAACGGATACTTCTGAGTTTGATGTCGGCTCAAGGGCCATGCGACTGTAGCTCAATTGGATAGAGCGTTGGCCTCCGAAGCCGAAGGTTGCTGGTTCGATCCCAGTCAGTCGCACCATTTGATCGATGATACGAGAAAGCCCCGTGACAGCGGGGCTTTCCTGTTTTCTGCGCAACGAAAGCACATTGCGTCCATTCGAGACGCGGAATATGGTATAATCTGCGCATGAAAACGAAAGACAGATTGGTTGTTTCGCTGGTGGTTGGAGCCGCCATGGTTTTCGGCGGCATGGCCTCTGCGGCAAATGGCACTTATGCTGGGGGCAATCCGCTCTCCGCCGCCGTGGCGAGCGCGGAGAAGGAGGGGTTCGACCTTGACATGCTGTTAGGACTGATGCGGATTCCGTCTGTCACGGCCAGCGTAGAGGAGAACAACCGGGCCGTAGCATACATGAAGGATTGGTTTGATCGGCATGGCGTATGCACGGCTGTCCGCTCCAATGAAGTGGGGCGCACCGTGCTGTACGCATCCACTACGCCAGGCTCCAACCACGACATCGTGTTCGTCACTCATCTGGACGTAGTGCCGCCACTCGTGGAGGGGCAGTTTTCACCGGTGATCAAGGGCGACCTCCTTTACGGGCGCGGCGCGTGCGATACGAAGGGCAATGTCGCCGTCATCGCGCAGACGCTGGCAAATCTCGCGGGCAGGGGATCGGTGGGCGCCGTGTTCGCGACTGACGAGGAAGGCCGTTCGCCCGGGCTGGATACACCCACCGTGCTCTTGCGGCACGGCTTCACCCCGCAGAGGTTTCTAATTGTCGGTGACACCAACGGCGAGCACATGGATTCTCTTACGATCGCTGAGAAGGGGCACGCCCATCTGCGTCTGGTGGCTCGCGGCAAGGGCGGGCATTCGTCGATACCCTGGGTGTCGGACAATCCCATACCGAAACTGACAGAGGGCTACGCCAAGATACTGGCGGCTTTCCCGAAGCCGTCCGCGACTGAGGATCACTGGCGCGACTATCTCACGGCCACACGCATATCGGGTTCCGAGGCCGTAAACATCATTCCTGATACGGCAGAGATGATGTTGTCCTACAGGTTCATCGATCCAGATGGCCCCCAGAAGATGAAGCGCTTCATCGAGGAGCTGACAGGCCTGGAGCTGATCCTGCCCAAGACGTGGCGGCCGCCGGTGATTTCCGATCCGAAGAATCCGTTCATCAAGGCGCTCTTCGGTGAGATGTGCCGCAAATGGCCGGACCGCAACATCCACTATTCGAAGATGTCCTGCGCGACCGATGCCACGCGTTACGTCCACCTCAATCTGCCGACAGTAATCTTCGGGGCCAACGGCCATGGCGCGCACGCGAACGACGAACGCGTTTCGCTGCGAAGCCTAATCGAATACACCCAGATGTTCACCTCGTACCTGAACTCGCAGATCGGCAAGTAGCAGATGACGGGGCTTCACACTGAAGCGAAGATGGGGAACGATTCATGAAAAGACTAAGTGTAGGGATTGTCGGTTTTGGCTTCATGGGCCGCACGCACTATGGCGTGTGGAAGAAGCGGCGGGATGCGCGCGTCACGTGCGTGTGCGACTCTAACCTTGCGCAGATAACGGCAAAGGCCAGGGGAAATCTTGATGTCGCGGACAACTCCGCCTTGCCGCCCAATGTTCGCGTGTACGCCGACTTCGACCGGATGCTGGCAGAGGAGCGTCTCGATGTGGCAGATATCACGCTGCCCACTCCGTTGCATGCTCCAATGGCGATAAAGGCGCTGGAGCGCGGCATAAACGTGCTCTGCGAAAAGCCAATGGCGGTCGATGCCAAGACCTGCGATCGGATGCTGGCGGCGGAGCGGAAGTCCAACGGGCGGCTCATGATCGCCCAGTGCGTGCGCTACTGGCCCGAATACCGCGTTCTAAGGGAGTACATCTCATCAGGACGGTACGGCAAGGTGATTGCGGCTGATTTCACTCGGTTCGCGCCGGCGCCGGCATGGAATCGCGGCGGAAGGAGCTGGTTTCTGGACGAGACGCAGTCGGGTGGCGTTGCTCTGGACATGCATCTCCACGACACGGACGAGATCCACTATCTGTTTGGCATGCCGAAGTCAGTGACTTCCACTGCGCATCAGCACATGGACGGATGGACTGACTTCATATCTACGACATACGGATATCCTGACAAGGTGGTCACATCGTCCTCGAGCTGGGCGATGTCGCCGAGCTTCGTGTGGGAATCGGGTTTTCGCGTGGTTTGCGAGAAGGCGGTCGTTGTAGCCAACTCCCATGCTCCTTCGCCTCTGGTCGTCTATCCCGAGAAGGGCAAGCCGTTTTCGCCAAAGCTGCCGAAGGCTTCAGGGTACGAGACGGAGATCGGCATGTTCGCCGCATGGATAGCGGGCGACGCCAATGCCGAACCGGTGCTGGCGCAAAGCGCGCGCGATTCCGTCGCCATCGTTGACGCGGAGCGCCGAAGCGCGAAAACCGGCCGCAGCGTGAGGCTCGGCAAATCCGGACACAGAATGGCCGCATCCACATGAGCCACCTGATTGAGATTCGCGACCTGAAGAAGATATACTCTGCTGGCGAGGAGCCCGTGGCGGCGCTCGACGGCGTATCCCTGACAATCGACAACGGTGAGTTTGTGGCAATCATGGGGGCGTCGGGCTCAGGCAAGTCTACGATGCTGAACATTCTCGGGTGCCTTGACGTGCCGACCTCCGGCAGCTACCTTCTGGACGGCATCGAGGTGGCGCGCCGCAGCAGGCGCGAACTGGCCGTGATCAGGAACCAGAAGCTCGGATTCGTGTTCCAGAACTTCAACCTCCTGCCGCGCACCAGCGCAATTGAGAACGTGGAGCTGCCCGACATATATCTGGGGCGGCTGTCCCACGCGCAGCGGCGCAGGCGCGCCCTTGAACTGCTGAAGCGCGTGGGGCTCGGAGGTCGCGGCACGCACACTCCGGCCGAGCTGTCGGGCGGTCAGCAGCAGCGCGTGGCGATTGCCCGCGCACTGATGAACGAGCCTCCAGTCCTTTTCGCCGACGAACCGACGGGCAACCTCGACACGAAATCGTCAGTCGAGATAATGAATCTCTTCACTGAGCTTTCGCGTGAGGGCATAACCATCGTCATGGTCACTCACGAGGACGACATCGCCGCATACGCTAAGCGCCATCTTGTGATGCGCGACGGGCATCTCATCAAGGACGATCACCGCTCATGAACCTGGCAATGATATTCAAGGTGGCACTGCTTGCCATCGCGCGCAACAAGACGCGTTCGCTGCTCACGTGCCTGGGGATCATTGTCGGCATAGCCGCAGTCATCGCGGTGCTTGCGATCGGAAAGGGCGCATCGACGATGATGGTGCAGGAGATATCGTCGATGGGTAACAACCTGGTGATGGTGTTCCCTGAGCGCGGTCGCCGGGATGCGGTGTCGTCCGGCATGGGCCAGGGCCAGACGATGACCGCCGATGACGCGAAGGCGATCAAGCGGGAACTGTCGCATCTCGTGTCGCACGTTTCGCCCACGGTCAACGTCACATGCCAGATGATATATCAGGGCAAAAACTGGCAGAGCCGCGTGAGCGGCGTATCGACCGATATGCCCGACATCCGCAACTGGGGTGTAGGAGAAGGTCGCTTCTTCAGCGAAGAGGAAGAGCGCGCGTACCAGCGCGTATGCGTAATCGGAACCACCGTGAAGGCGAACCTTTTCGGAGAAGACGACCCTCTCGGCAAGACCATCAGGCTCAAGGGCATGCCGTTCAAGGTCGTGGGCGTGCTCGAATCGAAGGGTGCGAACGGCTGGGGGCAGGACCAGGACGACACGGTGATGGCTCCGTACACCACGGTGGGCCGCGTGCTGCTGCGCTCAACATTCAAGTCGATAAACATGATGAACCTTTCGCTGTACTCCATGGACGATCTGGACGAGGCGAAGCGTGAGATCACTGCGCTTCTCCGCCAGCGCCACCGCCTTGCCGACTATCAGGATGACGACTTCGAGACGCGCGACACCACGGAAATCATGAACACGATTGGATCCGTGTCGAGCCTGATGACGATCCTGCTGACAGCCGTTGCGGCGATATCGCTGCTCGTGGGCGGCATCGGCATCATGAACATCATGCTCGTATCCGTGACCGAGCGCATCAAGGAGATCGGTCTGCGCATGGCCATCGGCGCGACGCCTGCGAACATCCTCGGCCAGTTCATCCTTGAGGCGATAGTGCTTTCCACGGTTGGCGGGGCGATTGGCGTGACGGTGGGCGTTGGTGGAGCGAAGCTGATCGGCGAGATACAGCACTGGCCCATCCTGATCGAGTGGACGAGCGCCTTGGGGGCGTTCCTTTTCTCCTCTTTCGTCGGACTGTTCTTCGGGTTCTACCCCGCGTATCGCGCATCGAAGCTGAACCCGATCGAATGTCTGCGCTACGAATAACGCCGCTGCATGACGAGCGCAGTTGCGGCGGGCGGCAGAGTGCGGCGGTGTAGTATGGCGAACCCAGCCTGTTCGGCAAGTACGACAAACTCGTCCACGCTCACCGTGCCTGCCATGGAGCGCCGCAGATAGGCGTATTCGGCACTCGCGCCTCGCGCGAACAGGAACGCTATCAGTGCGAGCCATGCGCGTACGGCCGTCCCGACAAGCCTTGATGCAGGCCGGAACAGCTCAAGCACAACGAGTTCACCGCCCGGCGCAAGCACGCGGCTACATTCGGCGAGCGCCTTGGCCTTGTCCGGAAAGTTCCGAAACCCGAACGCGCACACGACCATCCCGAATTTTGCGTTGGGGAACACAGAGAGATCCTGCGCATCGCCTGCCTGCAGTCGCACGTTGCCCCTGCCGTCAAGCTTGGCGCGGGCTACGTCCAGCATCTCTGGCGTGAGGTCTACGCCGACTACCGCCGCTTCAGGGCACTGGCGCAGTATCTCGGCCGTGAAATCCCCGGTGCCGCACGCGAGATCGAGCACAGAGCCTTTCGGCGGCAATGTGGCCGAGGCGAGCGCGGCCCGCCGCCAGCGGCGGTCAAGCGCAAGCGACATCACGCGGTTCATCCGGTCGTACCTGGCGGCGATGTTGGCGAATATCCTTTTCATCTGCCGCGTATTGTACCACGGTTGGGCGGATTGCGTGTCGATTTCTCATGAAAAGTTGTCGCATCCGCTTGATTCTGGCGGCGTTTTTTGGTATCTTATGCGGTCTCTTGCCCAAAGACGGGAAGAGCGCGGCAGAAAACCGCGATCGCAAATAACTAAAAAAGTACAAAAACAATGGCAATTCGCAAACCCGCCGAGGCCGGCCAGAAGTCGGCAGCGATGGCGGAGCTCCTTGCCGGTGGCGGCATGGATTCCACGTTCAAGAACGGTTCCATCGTGGAGGGGACCATATCAGCGGTCAAGGGTGACGACATCTACACCGACATCGGATACAAGTCCGAAGGCATCGTCCACCTTGATGAGTTTCTCGATCCCGCCGAGGCGGTCCCCGGGCACAAGTTCAACGTGATGATCGTGTCGCTGGAGGATGACCGCACGGGCGCGC
>CAMPAA010000134.1 GCA_946631345.1 uncultured Verrucomicrobiota bacterium | reverse complement strand
GCGAAAGGATTTCGCCGTCGGTCGTGTTCTTCTGGCGCTTCAGCTCCTGGATGAAACGGTACTTGATGTAGTTCTTCGCTACGGCGTGCGCGCCCGCCTCCTGAATCTTCGTCTCTACGATATCCTGAACCTCCTCGACGGATAGCGCCCGGTCGTGGGCGGCGGCGAACTCCTCGATCTGTTCGGCGATTCGCTCGATGCGTGCGTCGGTCATCTTGTCCGCCGCCTCCACCGTCTCGTTCGCCTTGCGTATCGCATTTGCGATCTTGCCACGGTCAAACGCCTTCTCCTCGCCGCTGCGCTTGATAATGTTCATGCTCTTTTTTCCTTGTTTTAATTCGTTAGTGAAATCGTTCGCGAGCCTTATTGCCCTTTGCCCCTACAAGATACCACAACGCGTCTCCAAATGCAAGCGGAATTTCAAAAAAATATCAACATCTTGTGGTGCGCATTACTCCGATGCCACAAGATACTGTGTTTTGCCGTTTTTACCGCAATTCGCCCAAAGTACGCCCGACAACCACTATCAGCGTTCCGAAACGGCATCTGGAGCGACCGCAAGGGGCTGGCTATCCCTAAAATTTCCACGCATATCTCTGACCTATCCAATATAGACGCCTGCGGAGCGCAGCGCAGTATGTAGACAATCGAAATCAAGGCATCGCGGCGAGATATCATTCTTAACCGCGAGCGCGGCGGCGGTTCCGGCGGCCTGTCCCGTCACGAAGCACGGACAGATCAGCCGGAACGTATCCACCGAATCCGGCGCGCCAAGACAACGCCCTGCGGCAATGATGTTCCCGCCCTTTTTAGGCACGAGCGAACGATACGAAACCGGCATCGCAGCGATTCCCGATGCGTGCTTCTACATGAAGGACTTGAACTGTCGCATCATGGCGCTCAACAAACGCAACTGCGAAGTGTGCAACATAAAAAGCGAGCTGGATGTGGTGGGGATGCGTTCGGACGAAGTTTTTACCCCTGCCGACGCTGAAAGCTTCATGGAACTCGACCTCGAAGTGCAAAGAACAAGAAAGCCAGCACTGAACCGTGTCGAAACGCATCCCGCCGACAAGTCACCGCTCCATAACTGCCAGCAACACATCCGCACCCAAACGCAAATCCTAACCACAATCATTGGCCGCAGAAGCGCAGCATGGCATCGTAGCAGTCGTCGAGTTCGGCCCTTTGGCTCGCGGTCAGCGAAATATCCTCCAGCCTCCAACCCGATGAGCCAGATTCCGCCACGATCCCCTGCTCCTGCACGCTCGCCTTTTTGTACTGGCGCGTGAGCGTGGTGGAGAAGATACCGAGCCTGCGGAAGTAGTGGAGCGCGTAGCCGCGCATGTCACCGCGAGGGAAGCCCCTTTGGTCGATGAGCAGCCGGTACAGCGCGAACGCCTGGGTTAGGGTGCCGTCCGAATCGCCATCCTCCATGCGCCGCCAGATGTACGAGAGCAGCGGCGCATAGGCGCACCGTTCGGAGACAAGCCCTTCGGAGCCGCACCGCCTGCTCTGGTACAGCCACTGCCATCCACCCCATGCGCTGTACACCGTGTGGATCGTGGGCTTCGCCGCAACCTCCTCCACCATCCTGTCGTTTGCGCGGTTCCCGTCCGACTCCTCCTTTATGTACCCGAATGTCGCCGGATGCCTCTTCGCAAGCTCCACCAGCAACTTCACCTCCGGCGACGGACACGTCTTGTTCACGTACGTCTGGATGATCACCGGACGTTTCGCCACCGTCGCCAGCCGTTCGTAGTAGTCGCGTATGTCAGCCTGGGTGCGGCCGGAATCCGGCGGACGCGAGATGATTGCGATGTTTGCGGACGGATGCCTTGCGGCCACGGCCTCCACCGCCTCCACTTCACGCAGCATCTGCGCTGCATCCTTGCCGTTGCAGCCGAGCGCAAGAGTTATGCTGTGGCCCTGTAGGGTGCGAGCGAGCGTCTCGTATCCGCGCACCTTCTCGTCGAACGAAAGCAGGTCGATGGCGTCGTTCGACTGGCACCACACCACGCCCGGGCATCCATTCCGCGCCACGAACAGCGCCTCTCGGGCAAGCGACTCGTAATCCACGGAGCCGTCTTTGAGGTACGGCGTTGTCATTATCGGGAAAGGCCCGCGCATCCTCGGATCGCCGCCGCCAGGCGCACGGTGCACTGCGGAATCGCGCTGCGGCGAAAGGCATCCCGCCGCCATGCCAAGCCCCATCGCGAGAAACGACTTGCGGCCGATCCGGCCCGATATCGGTTCGGCATCCATCTCTATGCCTCCAGTTCCCAGCCCTTGCGGTACGAGGTGCGGAGAAATGCGTTAGCGCATTCGTCGCCGGGAACATTCCTGCCGTCCCAGCGAAGCTCCCTGCCCTTCCCTGCGAGCGCCGCCACGTTGCCAAGCAACACGGTCTCAGCAAGCGGAGCGGAATAGCCGAAGTCGCATCCCGCCGCGCGGGACGGGTTGCGTATCGCCCTGAGCCAGTCCGTTTGGTGGTTCAGACCCTTTTCGCGCGGGAGCGTCTTCGGCGGTTTTGGCTTGCTTAGCTCCTTCGGCGCGAACACGAGCGCGTTGCCGTGCGGGCCAATTCTGATGAACCCCTTCTCGCCCACGAAGAGCGCGCCGAGTTCGCCAAGGCCAACGCCGTATCGGCGCTCCACCTCCTCGACAATCGGCGGGAGGTTCTGGTACTCGCGCTTGAGGCAGCACCCTATGCGGTTGACGTGCGCCCTGTCGTAAGGCACGCCATCCTTTACGCCGTCGTACCAGTGGAGCGTGACGGCGTCCATTCCCTTGCGGGCGGGGAAACGCCATCGCAGAGTGGTGCGCCAGGACCAGCTGCCTGCGCAGCCCCATTCCACGTCGTCCGCGACCACGCTCTCGGGCGCAGTCTCGCCAAGATGGAGCGCCCAGAACGCGGGATCGAGGATATGCGTGCCCATGTTGCCGATGGAGCCGTTGCCGTAGCCGATCCATGAATGCCAGTCATGTGGATGAAGCCCGTTGTGGTCGGCGGTCGGCGCGTAGTAGTCGCAGATCGGTGCGGGGCCGCACCAGCTATCCCAGTCCATGCCGGCCGGAGGCGGCGCGGAAGGCGGCCTGTAGCGCATGGCGTTGAGCCTGTCGTCGTAGCAGTACACGTCATGAACCTGCCCGATCTGCCCTGCGGCGATGTACTCAACGAGGCGGCGCATCCCCTCCTCGGAATGCCCGTGGTTGCCTACCTGCGTGACAACGCCGTAGCGTTTCGCGGCCGCTCGCATGAGGCGCACCTCCTCGATGGTGAGGGCCATCGGCTTCTCCACGTACACGTGGAGGCCCAGCGCCATGGCGCGGAGCGCAGCAGGCGCATGGTGGTGATTTGGGGTGGCGATCACTACGGCGTCTATGCGGGAGCCTTCCTTGTCCAGCATCTCGCGGTAGTCGTGGTAGGCGGCGATTTTCGCGACGTCCGTATGCGGCTGATGCGCCTTGACGACGGCGCGCACCTTGTCCCAGCGAGAGGGATCCGGGTCGCAGAGGCATACGATCTCCTCTCCGCAGAGGTTGTTCAGGATGCCGTAATTGACGCTCAGCCCCATGCGCCCTCCGCATCCGATAAGACCAAGCCGTATCTTCGCGCCTGCGGCGATCTGCCGCGCCCGGCCCGTGCCGAATCCGACGCAACCTATATTGAACAGCGGCGATAGCCCGGCAAGAGCCCCCGTCTTGATGAAGTCTCGTCTTTTCACCTTCGCCTTCCTTACTTCAGGATAAAGATCGGGATGTACGCCAGGGCGGGGATGAACAGCACGGAATCGAACATGTCTAGAAGCCCGCCCATTCCCGCCGGCAGGAACACGGAGGAATCCTTCACCCCGAACTCCCGCTTGAAGCGGCTTTCGATCAGGTCGCACGCCGTCGCCACAAGCGCCAGCAAGGCTCCGAACACCATCGCCTGGGAATAGATGAGCGAATTCCAGAACCGCAGGTCATTGCCCCACTCGAAATGGCGCGCAAGAGCCAGCATAACCGCCGCCGTCACCGCCGAGAACACCATCGAGCCGAGCAGCCCTTCCCAAGATTTCTTCGGCGAGATCGCGGGGCACATCTTGTGCTTTCCGAACGCCATGCCGAACGCGAACCCGCCCGTATCGGAGAACTTCGCGACGGCGATCAGCGCGAAGAGCGTGTAGAGGCCCGTACGCGACGCCGGCGCACCGACATCTATCCACGGGCAGCATGTGAGCTGGGTCGTCAGCAGAAAGAACGACATCAGGAACGGCACGTACAGGAACCCCATCATCGTCACGGCGATCGTGCCGACGGGATTTCTGTACCGCGAACTGACGAGGACGATCAGGCACAGAACGGCAAAGGCGATCATCAGCGACGGGATGAATAGCGCGTTGAGCCACATAAGCCCTTTTCCAAATCCGATGACACCGCACAGGATTATGCACGCCGCACCCATCAGCAGCCCGAACCACGTCACCGGCTCGTACCTCTTCTTGGCCATCGCGTAGAACTCCAGCTGCGCGAAGGTGGAAAGGACGAGTATGATCGGCATGATCGCCCGGAGCGGACAGTACAGGAACAGTCCGATAACGATTGCGCCGACGCTCAGTCCGGCGAGGGTGCGTTTCAGGATTGGGTTCATAGGGCTATTCGCAGCGTTGACTCCCGTGCGGGGCCGATTGAAAGGATGCCGAGCTTGCCGCCTGAAAGCTCCACCAACCTGTCTACGTAGGCCTTGGCCTTGGGCGGCAGATCCTCCATGCGCGTCACGTTGGACGTTTCGCACATCCAGCCATCCATCTCCTCGTATATGGGCTTTACGCGCGCAAGCTCCGCCGCCGAAGATGGCATGTAGTCGATGCGTCTGCCGTCCAGCTCGTAGGCGACGCATATCTTGATCTTCGGGAACACGTCCATCACGTCGAGCTTCGTGAGCGCCCAGTAGTCGACACCATTCACCTGCTGGGCATAACGGGCGATCACGGCGTCGTACCAGCCGGTTCTGCGCGGACGCTTCGTGACCGCGCCGAACTCGTGCCCGCGCTCGGCCATCGTCTTGCCGTCGGGATCCTGCAGGTTCACCGCGTTGTACAGCTCCGTCGGGAACGGGCCTTCGCCCACGCGCGTGGTGTAGGCCTTGATTACGCCTACAACGCAGTCGATGTCGCGCGGGGAGAGTCCGCTGCCGATGCACGCGCCGCCGGAGGTCGGGTTGGACGACGTCACGAACGGGTACGTGCCGAAGTCGATGTCGAGCATCGTGCCCTGCGCGCCTTCAAGCAGTATGGATTTGCCGGCCTTCTTCGCTTCGTGCAGCATTGGCACGGTGTCGCGCACGTAGGGTGAAAGCTTCTCCTGGACGGTGCGGTAGATTGCTACGAGCTCATCGGCGTCAAGCTGGTAGCCCTTCACGGTGCAGCCGGGCACCTCGATGTCGTCGCCGGCGTCAACGCGCTCGGCCTTGAGCATCCTGAGCTTGGCGTTGGTCTCCTCCACCTGCTCGCGCACGAGGTCGAGGAACCCGGCGGTGAGCATATCGCCGCACCTGAGACCTGTGCGGGAGACCTTCGCGGCGTAGGCGGGACCTATTCCGCGCCCAGTCGTGCCGATCTTCTTGCCTGGCGCGCGCGCCGCCTCCTCCGCCTTGTCGAGCGCGCGGTGATAGAGCATCACCATCTGCGTGCGCGTGGATATGAACAGCCGCCCTTTCGGTTCCACGCCCGTCGCGCGCATCGCCTCGATCTCCTCTATGAGGTCGAGCGGGTTCATCACCACGCCGTTGCCGATCACGCAAACCTTGCCTTCGTGCAGGATGCCGCTCGGTATCAGCCGCAGCACGCGCTTCTTGCCTTCCGCTATCACCGTATGCCCGGCGTTGGAGCCGCCTTGGTAGCGCACCACGACGTCCGCCTTGTCCGTCAGCACGTCGATGACCTTGCCCTTGCCCTCATCTCCCCACTGGGAGCCGATCAAAACCGTATTCATTCCGAGTCGATTCTCTTTCTTTCCGCCTTTTTATGCGGAACCTTTCATTGATGGGCGCTATTGTACCATATTTCGGCCGCTGTGCGCATGCAATGCGCAAAAACATTGCGGCGGGCGGTGCGGCGCACCGCTCCTGGACATTCTTCAGGCACCGCCCGTCACCGCAATGAGAATATCGCTCCGCGCACACGGCGCAGCAGGAGCGTGTTCCCGGAAAATCCGGCCGACCAGCCAACATCAAGCCCGTGCACCGTCGGCATGGCGGCGGTTGCGCCGTCAGCGAGCGTCATTAGCGGCCAGCGGCCCGACCGCCCTTCCTCCACTGGGTACGCGCTCAGGTCCACGGTAAGCTCGGTAGGCGCGGCAACACCTTCGGCGACCGCAATGCCGCCGCCTGCAAGCTCGACCGCCGAGCCGACGGGAAGCGCGCCCTCGACGGCGAACTCAAGAGTGCCGCCCTCAATGCGCGTCTTGCCGCCGTAGGTGTTCGCCGCCGCGAGAACGAGCCGTCCGGAGCCGCGCTTCACGAGGCCGCCTGTCGTGGCGTTAGCCGCAAGCGTGGGTGTGCACTCTACGCTTTCGGATTTGCCGCCGCGCGACAGCGTGACCTTCGCGGTGGTGTAGTTCCAGCCTGGGGAGGTCACGGTTATGCCTGTCACCTTCTGGTTCACGGAATCGAATTCGCACACCGCCGTGGCACCCTCGCCGTCGCCTGTGATGGTTACGACCGGCGGCCCCACGTAGCCCGTGGCGTCAAAGTCCACGGGCAGCGCAATCGATGCGATGCCCTTCCCTTCGGGCGCCTGGAGAGAGATGCGGCTCGTCACGGTGTATGCGTCGGTATCCAGCACCGCGCCGCCGGCGAACACCGTCACGCGGTCTGGCGCGTTCGTGCCGGAGCCGAATATGTTGGCGTTCAGGCCGGTGGACTTCAGCACGCCGCCGTTGAACGCGACATAGGCGACGGTGTTTGATATGTCGTTCCCTGTGCGGTATGTCGTCGCCCCACGCTTCCGCACCTGGGCCACGCGCAGGGTGCCGCCGTCCATCAGGTTGATGAACGACTTGCTTATGGAGCAGTCCGACATGTAGAAGGTGTCGTTCTTCACGTACACGCAGGCGTCCTTGCCGCGCACGGTGATGTTGCCGTGCCCGCCCCAAGACGTGCCGTAGTTGGCGTTGCAGATGGATAGGGAGCCCAGCGAGGTTCCGTTGGCGGTGAGCGTGCCGGAGGTCTGGTACAGCACGCCGGTGCCGCCCGCCGAGACGATCAACCCCAGCTCCTCCACGGTGCAGTCGTTGGCCATGTGGCAGATGCCAACGCCCGAACGGGTGAAGCCGAGGCGCGTGTAGCCGCGGATCGTCAGCTCGCCGCCCGCGTTCTCGTAGAAGGCGTAGCCGCCGTATCCGAAATGCCCGTCGTTGCCGCCGCCGTTCGTGAGATACACCTCGCCGCCGCGCTGGTACACCGCCGCCGACTGGTATACGTTATACCCCATGCAGAGCCTGTTCGTGAACGCGCACCCGTCGAGAAACTCAAGAACTCCGCACTTGCCTTCGCCGTCGTAGATGTGGTTGAATATCTCCGTCGTGCGCTGGATCGTCTGCCCCATTGAGGTGCCGGAGCCGAACGTGACGCGGCTCTTCGGCGATGTTCCCCGCGTATAGACGTTAAATGCCTCAAGATCTCCGCTCTCGCTCGTGAACCAGTGGTTGACGTTCTTGAGCAGGAAGCGCCCGTCGTAGAATATCATCTGCCCGTACTCGTTGGCGCGCCCCTCTCCGCTTCCGTCTATCACCACGGTCGTGCCGTCGTCGGGATCGCCTTCCAGCCGGAAGCGCGGCCGCCCTATGGCGTCGCCGGTAAGCAGCACCGTGCCGCCGCCGGTATACCTCTGGCGTACGTTGTAGGTCTTCTCCGTTGCGTCGAAGTCGTACGGATAGGTGAAGGTCTTGCCCTCGCCGATCACCGCTTGGAACGGCTGCGTCGCCGAGGTGGTAGCATCGAACCCGTCGTACACATCCTTAAGGTCGGCCGCTGTCCACCCGACGAACTCCTCCGTCGAACCGTCCTCGCGGAGCGGAAGGTACATCCTGCCGGTTTTCGCGGGCAGGGTGAACTTCGCGGGATCGGTGGACGGCAGGGCATCGCGGTGCATGAACCACAGCTGTCCGCTGTCTGGCATGGAAGTTACGCCTTCGTACGTGTTTGTGCCGTACATCCTCACGCCCTCGAGCGTGTTGCCGTTCACGATGGTAAAGCCGCCCTTGCCGATAATAGGCCCCCAGAACTCATGCCAGCCATAGTCTGCAGAGGCGTTGACAAGGCTCGCCCGGAAGTTGTAGCCGGCGGCAACCTCAACGGGACCGTACCAATGCGATGGGGCGACGGCAGAAAGCACAGCAACTGCACGCCTCAAAGCGGCGAATGGCGCATACGCGCGACCACGAACGCCGTCGGCATGGCGGATC
>CAMPAA010000133.1 GCA_946631345.1 uncultured Verrucomicrobiota bacterium | reverse complement strand
GAGATGTACGGCCAGATGGAGAGGAAGCCGATGGCGCACTGCCCGAGCGCGCCGCCAGTGAACACCTCGAACCAGTCGAAGAGGCCACCGCCGCCGGTGGACGTGCGGATATCCTCAATCGTGCGCTGGAGCGTCTGCCAGTCCACGCCCGGTGTCGGTATCTGCGAAACGAGGCGGCATACCGCCACCAAACCCAATGTGATCAAAATCTTCTTGCGCAATTCAGGGATCCTGAACGCATTCGAAAAGCCTTTCCACATCGCCATACTATTTCTGCTCCGTTATCCTTTTTAGCTGTAAGAAGCGCGTATTGTACCAAATTGCGGACGAGACTTCAAGCCGTCCAGTCAACATGCCCGTCCGGGCCGATGAGCAACAGTCCCCTGTTGAGCATAGCCTCTATCAATCGGTCGATCTCTGTATCGTCCTTCTTGCCGAAGTAGCTCTTGATTGCGTTGCGCATCCGCTTGGCGGTACGACATTTGCGCGCCTTGAGATCGGCGACGATCTTGTCGAAGTCCTGCGGCAGCGCCGCTTCATCCTGAATCGGTGCGGACTGCATAGGCGCGGCGGCGGGAGGAGGCTGTGCATCATCCGGCTTCGCCGCCTTCTTTTCGGAATCCACCTTCTTATCCGCAACCGTCTTCGTGCGGCGCGTGCGTCTCTTGGCGGACGGCTTGGCCTGTTCAGCCCCGGATGGGCGAGGGGCGTCCTCAGTTTCGCCGTTCGCCTCCTCTTCGGCGGTACGCGGCCTGATGTCGGGCGAGAGGTCGTCAGGGGTGCGAGTAAGCGCCCTTGGAGGCGGAACAGGCACAACCTTGGCGGGCGGCGCTTCGTTGAGCAGAGCCAGCACCGTCTCCGGAGCTTCCTTCACGTCGTAGTCGAGGCCGTCGCCTATCGGCACGACAATCGAGCCGCCGCTGCGCGCAGGCTCCACCGTCACGATGAAACTTGCGTTCAGCCAGATTGGCAGACCGTCAGTTCTTGTAAGCTGTATGTACATGGGTGTGAATTATAGCATAATCGCCGCACCGCACGCCAACCTCACCATACAATTCTGAATTTCAGTTGCGCAACGGGCCTACGCCACGGACCCGGCGAGAGGCTCGCGCACGCGGAGGGTTTCGATGGCCGATGCCGCCTTGGTTTTGGGGTCGAACGTTATCACCGCCCCTTCAAGCGTGGCGGGGCCTTCCGCGATGCCGAAACGCGACGGCATGCCAGTGAGGAACTTCCTGAGCACCGGTCGCAGGTCGCGCCCGATGGATGAGAGGTACGGCCCGCACATTCCAAGGTCGGTCAGATATGCCGTACCCTTGGGCAGAACGAACGCATCGGATGTCTGCACATGCGTATGCGTGCCGACCACCGCCGTTGCCCGCCCGTCAAGATAATGGCCGAGCGAGTTCTTCTCGCTTGTCGCCTCGGCGTGGAAATCCACAAACACGGGGACATCCTTGGGCATCTCGTTGAAGCAGGCGTCAGCCGCACGAAACGGGCAATCGGCCTGGTTCATGAAGATGCGCCCCACGAGATTCAGAATCGCAAAGCGGCAGAGAGGAGTTGTCACGAGCGTCCACCCCTTGCCCGGCTGGTTTAGGCCGCCGTTCGCGGGACGCACTACGTTTGCGAGCTGGTCGATCTCGCTCGCCCACTCCTTCTGTCCCCACGTATGGTCGCCGAGCGTGATGGCGTCCACCCCGGCATCGAACACCTCCCTTGCGATGGCGGCGGTTATGCCGTTTCCGGCGGCGGCGTTTTCGGCGTTTGCGACGACGGCGGCAAGACCAAGCTCCGCCTTGAGCCGCCGAACATGATCCTTGAGCATACGGCGCCCCGGCGCGCCGTTCACATCACCCAGCATCAGTATCTTCATTTGCCGCCTCCCAACGCACGCTTGATTACGGTCTCCGTGTCGGCCACCTTCGGGTCGGCCTCCAAAACAGCCGAGACCATCTGGCGCGCCTTGTCGTCGGTGAAGCCGAGCGCGGTAAGGGCCAGCATGGCGTCGCGCAGCACCGTCCGCTGCGCACCGGTGGACGCGGTAGAGGAGTTCGCGAGCGCCTCTATCGGGTTCACCTTGTCCTTCAGCTCCACCACGATGCGCTCGGCGGTCTTCTTGCCAACGCCCTTCACCGTGGCGATGCGCTTCGAATCGCCCTGGGCAATGGCGAGCTGGAGATCGCCTATCGTGAAGCCGGAAAGCACCGCGAGTGCGGTCTTTGGTCCAACTCCCGATACGGAGGTCACCTTCATGAACATATCCCGCTCCTCTGGCGAGGCAAAGCCGAAGAGCATCTCGTCATCCTCACGCACCGCGTGGTATGTGAAGAGTTTCACCTTTTCCCCTGTCGCGGGCAGACGGTCGAACGTGGAAAGCGGAATCAGCGCTTCGTACCCGACGCCGCCGCACTCCACGATCACGCCGGCCGGACTCTTCTCGGCCAGGACTCCATTCAGATAAGCAATCATGTCCGCAATTATACCACAAACCGTCAGGATGCGAATGCACGCAGCAGGTCCAACCCCACACGCCCCGACTTTTCAGGATGGAACTGCGTTGCGAAGAGGTTCTCCTTGCGCACAGCCGCCGTGAACGTTACGCCGGCGTACTCGGCGCGCCCGACGGTGAACTGGTTCAGCTCGGCAAAGTACGAATGGACGAAGTAGAACTCCGTACCCGTCTTGAGGAATCCTCGCGGATCGTCCGACTTTACATCGTTCCAGCCTATCTCCGGCACCTTGAAGCCTGGCACGTCCGGGAATCGCCTTACCCTTCCGGGCAAAACGCCAAGCAGATCAACGCCACCATCCTCCTCAGAGTGCTCGAACAGAATCTGCATTCCAAGGCAGATGCCGAGGAACGGCCTGCCCGAAAGCGCTGCGTCGCGCACGGCGTCGACAAGGCCGAGAGAACGGAGGTTCGTCATCGCGCTCGCCGCCGCACCCACTCCTGGAAACACAACCCGCTCCGCCGAACGCACCGTAGCCGGATCGGACGTGACAACGGTATCAACCCCTATTGCGTCGAACGCCAGCTTCACGCTCGTGAGGTTGCCGGCCCTGTAGTCCACTATCGCTGTCATCGAATTCCCTTTCCGCATCAGCCGCAGCCAACATCAATCAGCGGCGGCGTTATCCGCTCCGTAAACGAGGCGTAGTGCCCGCGTCTCACAGCGAGCAGTCGCCTCAGCCGCTCGGCAGCATCCCCCGCGAGCAGCGGCCGCTCCTGCGACGCCGTGACACGCCGCACAAGCTCGTCCTCTGCACATTCGATCATGACCACACGGCCCGTGCTCTCCGCCACCTTGCGCGAACCGGCGTCCAGCAGCGCGCCACCGCCCAACGCCACGACCTGTCCTGGCGTGGCGGACACGCGCACCAGCTCATCGTGTTCCATTGCGCGGAACGCCGCCTCGCCATCCTGCGCGAAGATATCGGATATTTTGCGTCCGGCGCGCCGCTCGATCTCAGCATCGAGGTCGACGAACGGCATCCCCTTCACTGCGGCGATATGCCGGCCATAGGTTGACTTTCCGGAACCGGGGGCGCCATAGAGGTACAGGTTCGCGTTCATGTAGCGACTTGCAAGCCGCGCCTGCTCTTCAAGCATCGGCATGCCGTCCACGTGCGGAATGCCGCGTCGCGCCGCATCCGCCAGAAGTCGAGTGGGCGATGGGTTGTAGATAAGGTCGATCACCGCTTCGCAAGCGGGAAACGCCTCCAGCTGCACCGGCTGTGCATCGACATTTGGGTACATCCCTACAGGGGTTGCGTTCACGAGCACGGCCGCATCCGCGTTACGGTCGAGATTGGAGTAGTTGTCCTCGCCAGTGCGCGAAATGTGCACCACCTTGCCCGCGCCAAGCCCGCGCAGAGCCGCCGCCGCCGTCATCGCGGCGCCACCGGTGCCGAGCACTACGCATTTCCTGCCTTGAACCTCCACGCCAACCATCTCCACGAGCTTCACGAAACCGGCGGCGTCGGTGTTGTCCCCGAAAAGCGTACCGTCAAGCCGCTTCACCACAACGTTCACGTTGCCAAGTTCGGCGGCGATTGGCGTCACGTCGCGGCACAACCCGAACGCCACCTTTTTGTATGGAATCGTGACGTTCAGGACATCGTAGTCGCCATCGAGAAGGAATTTCTCGACCTCCTCCGGCCTCTTTTCGTAAAGCAGATACTCGTACCCGCCAAGCCGCCGGTGTATCTCCGGCGACCTGCTGTGGCCCAGCTTCTCGCCAAGCAATCCACATTTCATCGACATATCGGTTCCTCGGTTCGGACTGCAGGGGACAGGTATATTGGAAGCGGCTCTGGAACCGTTGTCTCTGGATGATTTGCCGCCAGCCATGCGAGCCGTTCGGCCAGTGGATGTCTGCCGCCAATAAAGCGTGCTCCGAACGTCTCGGAGAGGAACCCGCCGATGCGTGCGCCGTCAGGCGTGACGACCGCAGCATCGTGCGGAACCGCTGTCAAGACATCGTCCCGGGCGGCAAGTCGGAACGGCGCAACCGTTTCTGCGCCAGCATAGACCACCACCCACAGCTGCCCGCGCCGTGCATCGCCGACTACTGCCGTGAGGCCATCGGCCTGCGCAAGCGCGGCCGCGCTCGGCAGCCCGTATACGATTGGAACTCCATCGCCGCAGTTTCCACGTTTGGCGCAGATTCCGGTCGCCAGGCCCTGGGCGAATGCCAGCGCTCCGCGTATGCCCGCAAAGGAGCCCGGCCCCATGCCGACAACAATCCTGTCAAGATTGCGGAATCCGAGGCGGTTCTCCATCAGGAAATCGTTCACCATCACCGGCCAGTCGGCACTTCGCGCGTCTGCGCCTTCGAACGTGCGGCCTATGATGCGCCCGTCAACCGACAACGCGGCCGACTGGAGGTCTGTAGACCTGTCTATTGCGAGAACAGTCACCTCAGCCCTTCTTTGCCTTCATCTGGAGCCATGCCTCGATGAACGGCTGGATATGGCCGTCCATCACGCCGTTCACGTCGCTCGTCTCGTATTCGGTGCGAAGATCCTTTACCATTGTGTAGGGGCAGAACACGTACGAGCGTATCTGGCTGCCCCAGCCGTTTTCGCTCTTTGCGCCGTAGAAGCGGTCCATCTCAGCCTTCTTCTGGTCTTCGTAGTATTCGTAGAGCTGGGCGCGCAGCATGTTCATGGCCTTCTCCTTGTTCATGTGCTGCGAGCGTTCCTTCTGGCAGGCGACCACGATGCCGGTTGGAAGATGGGTGAGACGCACCGCGGAATCGGTCTTGTTCACGTGCTGGCCGCCCGCGCCGCCGGAACGGTACGTGTCGATGCGCAGGTCTTCATCCTTGATCTCAACGTCTATGTCCTCGTTGATTTCGGCGATGGTCTCCATCGAGGCGAACGACGTCTGTCGGCGCTTGTTGGCGTCGAACGGCGATATGCGCACGAGCCTGTGGATGCCGCGCTCTGCCTTGAGCATTCCGAACGCGTACGAGCCCTCTACGCGGAAGTACACGTCCTTCAGCCCGGCCTCTTCGCCCGGCTGGCTGTCGTACTCCTCTATCTTCCAGCCCTGGTCCTCGGCGTATCGCTTGTACATGCGGTACAGCATCGTCACCCAGTCGCACGCCTCGGTGCCACCCTGCCCGGCATGCAGCTTCACGAACACGTTGCACTGGTCGAACTTGCCGCCCAGCAGCGACTGCAGGCGTATCTTCGAGAAGTAGCCGTCTGCCTTGTCGCATTCGGATAGCGTATCGCGCAGCGCGCCCTGCTGCGCCTCGCCCTCCTCCATCTCGGCAAGCTCGAGCATTACACCGGCATCCTCCACGGTCTTCACAAGCGCATCGAACGGCACCGTGTATGCGCGCTCGGCGTTTGTGGCGGCGATCACATCCCTGGCCTTCGCCTGGCTGTTCCAGAAATCCGGCTCGGACTGCTGCGCCTCAAGCGCAGCCAGTCTTTCGCGCCGCTCTTTGATTCCCACATACTCCGCCATCTCGTCGACGGACTTCTTCAGCGATTCGATGCGCTCCCGCACCGCCTCCGTTTCAAGGAGCTTCTCTTTCGTTTCTTCGGCCATGGCAACTCTTCCAAAATTAAACTGCCGCGTATTTTACCATATTTCGCCGCCATGAGATTGTTCCGCAGCCCAACGGGGAATTATGGTATAATGCAGCCCAAAATTTCAAAGGAAAAACATCATGGTCCGCGTCAACGAAAACTATCTCAAGATCCAGTCAAGCTATCTCTTCACCGAAATCGCCCACCGCGTGAAGGCGTATCAGGAGAAGAACCCTTCCGCCAAGATAATCCGTCTCGGTATCGGCGATGTGACAGAGCCGCTCCCGCCAGCCGTCGTGGAGGCGATGCACAAGGCGGTGGACGACGAAGCAAAGCGCGAGACCTTCCGCGGATACGGTCCTGAGCAGGGGTACGACTTCCTGCGCGAGGCGATTGCCCGCACCGACTTCCAGGCTCGCGGCGTTGATGTCGCAGCCGACGAGATATTTGTGTCCGACGGCGCGAAATGCGACTGCGGCAACATCCAGGAGCTTTTCGGGATGGACGTGAAGATTGCGGTGCCAGACCCGGTCTACCCGGTGTATGTCGACACCAACGTTATGGCGGGACGCACCGGGGCGAACGAGGACGGACGCTACGCCGGACTCACCTACCTTGAGGGCAACGCCGCGAACGGATTCGTTCCGTCGCCATCGGGGCTGAAGGCCGACGTAGTCTACCTCTGCTTCCCAAACAACCCGACAGGCGCAGTCGCAACCAAGGCACAGCTTCAGGAATGGGTTGACTGGGCAAGGGCGGAGAAGGCCCTTCTGCTGTTTGACGCCGCATACGAAGCCTTCATCCGCACTCCGGGCATCCCGCACTCCATTTACGAGTGCTCCGGCGCGCGTGACTGCGCGATAGAGTTCAGGAGCTACTCGAAGACGGCCGGCTTCACAGGGGTGCGCTGCGGATACACTGTTGTGCCGAAAGGCCTCATGGCCTACTCCGCAGACGGCAAGCCTGTCGAGCTGCGCCCCTTCTGGACTCGCCGCCAGACTACGAAGTTCAACGGCTGCAGCTATGTGACCCAGCGCGGGGCTGAGGCCGTGCACTCGCCTGAGGGTCAGGCCCAGACGAAGGCGACCATCGACTTCTATCTCGAAAACGCCAAGATCATGAAGGATGCGTTGATCAAGTTCGGCTACAGCGTCATCGGCGGAACCGACTCGCCTTATCTCTGGGTGAACGTCAAGGGCGACAGCTGGGAGTTCTTCGACAGGCTCCTTTGTGAAGCCAACGTGGTCACCACGCCCGGCGCCGGTTTTGGCCGCAACGGTCAAGGCTACATCCGCATATCTGCGTTCAATTCCCGCGCAAACGTCGAAGAGGCGGTAGGTCGTCTCGCCAAGGTTCTCGCCTGATTCCGAATGCGCAGGCCTCGTCAGCGTCACTCATGAAGAGCAATGCGCGTGCCATCGCGCAGGACTATTTCAAAATCCACCGCCTGTACGTCAGTGGAGGCTTCCACGGAGACGACGGGAACGCAACCGGCTTCGCACGGATGCAGCACCGTGACAATGCGCCTTGAACCGGCAAACGCGCCGATGGAAACGGGTGTGGGTATCGCGCGATGCTCATGCGGCCCAGGTCTCCACACCGGCATCCAGCCCTGGAAGTACGGCTCGCACTGGCCTTCCATGTTGACGAAGGCCGAATCGGCGTCCGACGAAGCCGCCGACAGGCTTATGCCATCCCCAAAGTGCGCAGTGAAACTGCGGCCTGATAGTTTCAGCCTGCATGTCTCAAGGTGCCACATGGTCTCGTACGTACGCCTGCGCCCATCGGGGGCGGTCAGCCGGTCTATCGCCACGAAGAATGGCGACACGCCACGAACGGACTTGAAGAAGATGAGCTTGCGGGTGTGGACTGTCATGTCGAGATTTCCACGTCCAAACTGTGCCGTTTGAAACGATGATGCCGCCAGACAGATTGCCGAGCAGCGTACGGTACCCGCTGCCCGGTGTGGTTAGGTTCATCTGCGAAGCACCCGTTTTCACGAGTGCACCTTTCCCGCTGAACACCGCCGGAGTGTTCACGCTTGAGGACGTATCGACTATGAGCTGCGAACCCGTCCCCTCGATCGTGATCTCCGTCACAAGCTCGAAGTTCGCGATGTCGGAATCCCCGACAGTCACGGTCACATTGTCGCCTTTGATCACAACCGTATCGCCGGCGGCAGAAGGTTTCGCGCCGTTCTGCCATCCAGATGTGCTGCCCCAGCTGCCGGATGCGCCTGCCCAGACGCACTCCGCCGCCGATAGCGGACTGACAGCGAGAAACGCCGCGGCAGCGGCGGAAGCAACGCCAATGATACTCTTGTTCTGCATAGGTACACTCCTTCTTGAAAAAGAAACGGCGCACAATATATCACAATGTATTTTTTTTTTGTCAAGCTTTTTTGTCAAAATACTTACCGTTAACGATATTATTGT
>CAMPAA010000132.1 GCA_946631345.1 uncultured Verrucomicrobiota bacterium | reverse complement strand
TGCTCGGTTCCGACCGCCTACTTGCCTATAAGGAGGGTACCCATCTTGTGCGAAGAGGGGTACCCATCTTGGATGAAGAGGGGTACCCATCTTGGGTGAAGAAGGGTACCCATCTTGTGCGAAGAGGGGTACCCATCTTGCGAGAAGAAGGGTACCCATCTTGTGCGAAGAAGGGTACCCATCTTGGATGAAGAAGGGTACCCTCTTTAGGGACAAGTAGGCCGTCACATAGATTAAAGTGGGCAGTCATGCGTCTGCAATAGGCCCGTCAATGGGCTTTATGTCGTCGTCTATGGCACGGACGATGGACGACATCTTCGTGTCCCCTGATGTCTGTATCCCGTAGATGCAGTCCTCCACGAACCTTCTGCCCGGCTTCGGGAAACGGGTAAACGCCAGCATTCCTATTTGAAGCCGGAATGTGCTGTGTTTATGGTATAATAGATGGCAAATGTTTTGTGTCACCATAGAGGAGAAGTGCAGAAGATGAGGAAGGTGTTGATGGCGGTCGCGTTGGCGTTGACGGCGTGTGGGTGCCTGTGCGGGCACCGGTGCGGCGGCAGACCGATTGCGAAGCATGTTGTGCTGATCGGTGTTGATGGCTTCGGCGCGCAGTATATTCCGTGGAAGCTCATGCCGAACCTCACGAAACTGCGTGATGAAGGGTGCTACGCGGTTGGGCGCTGCAATTTTCCCACGTCCTCCGGCATAAACTGGATGTCCACGATGGGCGGCACGACGGTCGAGATGCACGGCTACCGCAACTGGAACAGCCGCAAGCCGGATGTGCGCGCGTTCGAGGTGACGGAGAAGGGCATACCGCCTTGCGTGTTCCATGAGATCAAGCGGCAGGAACCATCGGCGTACACGGTCTCGCTATACAACTGGGACGGTATCGGGTTCGTCCATGCCACCAACGAGGTGGATTTCGTGAAGTACTACGCGGAAGGATCGCTGGAGCAGCGCGACGACGACGTGGTTGCCGATGGGCTCAAGCAGCTTAATGAGCACGCCCCGAAGCTTACGTTCCTCTACCAGCACCTGCCCGACTGCTACGGGCACAGGAACGGCTGGGGCACGCCAGAGTTCACCAACGCCTGCGTGCATCTTGACGGAAACATCGGGCGCATCGTGAAGGGCATAGAGGATGCCGGGTTGCGTGACGACACCGTGATCGTGCTGGTCGCCGACCATGGAGGACTCGGCAAGAGGCACGGCATGGATGTTATAGAGTGCTTTGAGATCCCGTTTCTCGTATCCGGGCCGGCCGTGAAGGGCTGCTACCGCCTGCGTGAGCCAGTGATGGGCGCCGACACCGCGCCGACCGTGCTCGACCTGCTCGGATACCGCGTGCCAGAGACGTGGCGCGGGCGCTCGGCGCTCGTTGCGAAATAACCCTTCAACAACAAAACGACAACTGCCAACAGAAAAAGGAGAATGACATGTCAGAAAAGCAGACAAAAATCAAACGAAGGGACTTCGTGAAGCTCGCCGGTGCGGCGGCGCTTGCGGGTCCATCGCTCAACGTGCTCGGCGCGAACGATCGCGTGCGCGTGGCGTGCGTGGGGTACTCCGACCGGTTTCGCGGTTCGCTGCTGCCCTGCTTCCTGCAGCACAGCAAGGAGCTGAACTTCGACCTCGTGGCCGTGGCCGACCTCTGGAAGAAGCGTCTCTACGAGAAGGCCAAGCCTGATCTCGAAAAGAAGCTGGGCCATGCCGTGACCACCTACACGAGCGACGTGGACCTCTACGAGAACGCCAAGGATGTTGACGCCGTAATCATCTCCACTGCGGACTTCCAGCACGCGCAACATGCCCAGCACGCCGTGGTCGCCGGGAAGGACGCCTACTGCGAGAAGCCCCTCGCCGAGGACATGTACAGCGCCAACCTTCTCAAGGACGCTGTTGACGCCAAACGCAACGCCGGGTTCGCGCCGGGCGCGGTGCTGCAGATCGGCTCGCAGCGCCGTTCGGGGGCGGCATACCACGCGGCGAAGGAGTTCATCGACTCCAAGCAGTTCGGCGACATCTCCTACGTGGATCTGCGCTGGAACGTGAACCAGCCGAAGCGCTGGCGCCGTTCGCAGGCGCTTATCGACTCGCTGAAGAAGGAGGACATCGACTGGAACATGTGGCTGCTCGACCGCGACCCCGCCGCATATCCGTTCGATCCGCGCAAGTATCTGGAGTTCCGTCTGTTCTGGCCGTTCTCGAGCGGCACCCCCGGCCAGTGGATGTGCCACCAGATCGACACGGTCGCTTGGTTCATGGGCTATCCGTATCCGAAGAGCGCGGTTTCGTCCGGCGGGCTGTACCAGTGGGTTGACGGGCGGCAGAGCTTCGACACGTTCACGACGGTGCTCGAGTACGGCGAGAGCGGTGTGAAGGGGCGCGGCTTCCAGTGCGTGTTCCAGAGCCACCAGCACAACGCCGGCGGCGGATCGAAGCTCAACGGCGAAGGGCCGGTCGAGAAGTACTTCGGGCCGAACGGCTGCATCGACATGGGCCGCCAGATGGTCACTAACGAGGGCGTAGAGCGCGTGAAGTGGGAGGAGAAGCCCCTGCCCGCGCCGAAGGAGGTCGCGGTGACGAGCGCCAACACCGGCGCCGACAACCTCACCTCAAACCATATGCGCAACTGGATGGAGTGCGTGCGGTCGCGCAAGAACCCGAACGCGCCGATTGAGGCCGGCTACTCACACTCCGTGGCGCTGATCATGGCGAACGCCGCCGCGCGCACGGGATGCCGCGCCACGTTCGACCCCGTCAAGCGCCAGGTGCTGGCCGGCGGCGATGTGTTCACGGGATACAAGTCCACCCATGACGGGTTCTGGTCGAACTGGTTTTGACCTCGCGTGACTGGGGGCGGGCGCTCCGCGCCCGACCTGCCGGCCATGGAAGCAGCCGCTACCGCTCGACGGTGGCGGCTGCGACTTTTGAGAGGAGCGAGTCGCGCAGTGCGGCAAACTCTGGAGCGTCCATCCGCTTGTCGTTCCAGTCGATGAACGTCTGCTGCAGATCCATGAAGAAGCGGCGGGTATCGTCCTTCTCCGTGAACGTGTAGTCGGACAAGAGCACCTTCTCGACAACGTCGAACATGATGCGCTGACGCTCGACGGGTGTGGAGGCGTCCGAATCCGAGAAGGCGTTCTGCTGGAGATATACGGCATCAAGGAACTCCGCCTTGAGGTATGTGGTGAAGTCATCGAGCGAGGTTCCCTCCTCACCCACGACCTTCATCATCTGCCCGATCTCGTTGCCCTTGCGCAGAATGGCGCGGGCCTTCTCCACGCGGTCCTGCTCGATGACTGAGCTGTAGTGGCTCCACGAGTCGAGCGGGTCGATGGCCGGATAGCGGCGGGCGTCGGAACGGGCACGGGAGAGGCCGTGGAAGCCGCCGACCACCTTGAGCGTGGCCTGGGTTACTGGCTCGTCGAAGTTGCCGCCTGCGGGCGATACAGTTCCGCCGATGGTGACGGAGCCGATGGAGCCATCCTTGAGCCTGACGCGTCCCGCGCGCTCGTAGAAGGCGGCGATGCGCGATTCGAGGTATGCCGGGAACGCCTCTTCGCCCGGAATCTCCTCAAGGCGCCCGGAAAGCTCGCGCATGGCCTGCGCCCAGCGCGACGTGGAGTCTGCGAGGACGAGCACGTTGAGGCCCATCTGGCGGAAGTACTCGGCGAGGGTCACTGCGGTGTACACCGACGCTTCGCGCGATGCGACCGGCATCGAGGACGTGTTGCAGATTATGATGGTGCGCTTCATCAGCGACTGGCCGGTCTTCGGGTCGATGATCTCCGGAAACTCCTTGAGCGTCTCCACGACCTCGCCCGCCCGCTCTCCGC
Organism: uncultured Verrucomicrobiota bacterium; assembly: GCA_946631345.1. Classification (GTDB taxonomy): domain Bacteria; phylum Verrucomicrobiota; class Kiritimatiellia; order RFP12; family UBA1067; genus UBA1731. The sequence goes on along the minus strand of CAMPAA010000132.1, from coordinate 4,834 downwards.
AGGCCGCGGATATCACGATATCGACCTTCGCGTAGCGCGCGGTCGTCTGCTGGAGCACCGTCTTGCCTGCGCCGAACGGCCCCGGAATGCAGTACGTGCCGCCGACTGCGACCGGGAAGAACGTATCGATTGTGCGCACGGTGGTCTCAAGGGTCTCGGTCGGCTCAAGGCGCTCCGTGAAGCACTTGATAGGCACCTTCACCGGCCAGCGCTGCATCATCTGCACGGCAACGTCCTTCCCGTCGGCGTCGGTGAGCGTGGCGATGGTATCAGTGACCGTGTAGTCGCCGGCCGGAGCGAGAGACTTGACGGTGAACACGCCTCGTAGCGCGAATGGCGCCATGATCTTGTGGCCCGGCATCGTCTTGCCGTCGAAGATGCCTTCGGTGACCCAGCCGAGCGGTTCGCCTGCGGTGATGCGCTGGCCGACCGCTGCCGTCGGGTGCCAATCCCACTTGCGGTCGCGCGGAAGCCCAGGCAGGTACATTCCGCGCTGGAGGAAGAACGCAGCCTCCTTTGACACCTTGCCGGCCTCCTCCGCGAGTTCGGCGAGCGGGTTCTGGAGGCCGTCGTACACCTGCGTGAGCATTCCCGGACCGAGTTCGGCGGCGAGCAGGTCGCCGGTGAACTCCACGGAGCCGTCCACCTCAAGATCGGCCGTAGAGTCGAACACCTGCATGTCGCAGCGGGAGCCGCGCACGCGTACGATCTCGGCCATGAGCCTCTTGTCGCCGAGCAGGGCGTAGCCCACCTCGTTCTGCGCGACGGCGCCGGAGAAGGCCACCGTAATCATGTTTCCGTTGACTGCGACTATTTTTCCAGTTGATTTCATGGTGCGGATTTGTTTGTGCGTTAAACTGTCTCGGCGGCTGCGGTTAGGCGGCCGAAGATGGCATCGCCCGCATCTTTGGAAATGCGGTTGCGCCTGATGAGAATCTGAAGTCGGATGGCGTAGGTTTCGAGCGCACCGCGCGAAAGCGGAGAGGAGGCCGGGGTGAGCTCGCCTGCGGCGTCCCACCAAACCCTGTCGAGGAGCGTCTCTCGTCTGAGAGGATCCTTCTCCTGGAATGCCGCTGCCACGCGGCCCTGCCAGTAGAGGTCGCATCCTGAAGCCTGCCTGCGGAACCTCTCGCCGCCTCGCGCGACAGCCATGGCGTTGCGCAGCTGCGTTTCAAGGTCGCGCCAGCGCGGCGGGGCGGCGAACGAGCCGTCCTCGGCGATAAAGCCTTCCGGTGCGATCTCGGCGAATCGCTCCCACGTATATGGAGCGGGGCCGTCGAAAACGAGCGGCTGGAGCGACGATACGATGTAGTCGATCGACATTTCCTTGCCTTACGCCTCGGTCATCAGCGCGGCGAGATCGGGACGGAGGCGCTTGGCGAGCTCCGCCGCGACCGTCTTGCCGGTGAAGTCGTGCTCTACGCGGCCGCCATCCTGCTTCACGGTGAAGCCCGAACCGAGCGTGTCATCCAGCACTACGGTGAAGGACGGCTTGGCGGCGAGCTGGGCGCGGATGGCCTCCACGAGCTTCGGCGCGGCGGAGATTTCGCCTGTGCCCGAAAGCTGCTTTACGGCGTCGCCGGCGACCGCCGCCGCAGTCTCCGGTGTGGCGAGCGCGGCCTCCACGTCGGCGGCGAGCAGCCGTTCCAGGAGTTTCTGTACGGCTTCCTGCACGGAGATTACGGCATCGCGCGCGGCCTGCCGAAGCGTCTCCTTCGCGCGTTCTGTTGCGAGGGCCGCCTCTTCCTTAGCGGATGCGGCGGATTTCTCTGCCTGCTCCTTTGCCGCCTTTACCGTGGCTGCTGCCTGCTCCTTTGCCGCAGCCACTATGCGTTCGGCCTCTGCGGCGGCTTTCTCTACGCCGTCGCGGTTGATTTTCTCGATAAGGCTCTGAAGTTCCTCCGCCATGTCAATTTTCTCTCCGTGCGTGTTCTGTACGTAAAAAACAAGGGGTGATTATACCTTTTTCGGCGTTCGGGAACAAGCGAAAAATGCGGCGGCGAGATTTCCGCCCGTCCGGGCCAATCTACGGGGTGCTTGATTTGCGGGGCGGGATGTCGTACAATACGCGGCATGAAGAGGAAACTGAAGTTCAAGCGTATCCTGCTGAAACTCTCCGGCGAGGTGCTCGCCAACCGCGAGACCGGGGAGTGCATAGACCCTGAACGCCTCGCGTTCATGGCGGCGCGGGTTAAGAAGATACACTGCCTCGGCTGCGAGGTCGGCATAGTGCTCGGTGGCGGCAACATCTTCCGGGGGCTCTCCGGCGCCGGCAAGGGAGTGAACCGCGTGACGGGCGATTCGATGGGCATGCTCGCCACGATCATCAACGGGCTTGCGATGATGAACGCGCTCGAGTCGATAGGCGTGCCGACGCGCGTTATGACGGCCATCGACATGCCGAAGCTCGCCGAGCCGTTCATCCAGCGCAAGGCGATCCGCCATTTCGAGAAGGGGCGCGTTTGCATCTTCGCGGGCGGCACCGGCAACCCGTACTTCTCCACCGACTCCGCCGCCGCCCTGCGCGCGAGCGAGATCGGCGCGGACGCCCTGCTGAAGGCGACAAAGGTGGACGGAATCTACACGGCGGACCCGATGAAGGATCCAAAGGCCAAGAAGTACGGCTCGCTCAGGTACGAGACCGCGCTCGAGAAGCGGCTCAAGGTGATGGACTCCGCCGCGTTCGCGCTCTGCATGGACAACGAGATACCGATCGTGGTGTTCAACTTCTTCGACGGGAACGCGCTGGAGCGCGTGGTGAAGGGCGATGCCGTAGGCACGCTCGTGACGGACAAGTAATTTAACAGGGAGATCGATAAACATGGATCTGCAGACACAGACAAACAAGATCGCCGCACAGGCGGAGCTGGTTACGAAGATACGCGATGAGGTCGGCAAGGTCATCGTCGGCCAGGAGAAGCTTATCGACAGGCTCATACTTGCGCTCGTCACGGACGGGCACATACTTCTCGAGGGCGTGCCCGGACTCGCCAAGACCTTAAGCGTGAACACTCTCGCGAAGGCGCTCGGGCTCGATTTCAAGCGCATATCGTTCACCCCTGACCTGCTTCCGGCCGACGTAGTGGGCACGCTCGTGTACTCGCAGAAGACGGGTGAGTTCACGCCGAAGAAGGGGCCGGTGTTCACGAACCTGCTGCTGGCGGACGAGATCAACCGCGCGCCCGCAAAGGTGCAGAGCGCGCTGCTGGAGTCCATGCAGGAGCGGCAGGTGACGATCGGCGACGAGACGTACCGGCTGCCCAGCCCGTTCCTGGTGCTGGCTACGCAGAACCCGATAGAGCAGGAGGGCACGTATCCGCTTCCCGAGGCGCAGGTGGACCGCTTCATGTTCAAGTGCCTTGTCGAGACGCCGTCGAAAGCCGACGAACGCCGGATCATGGAGCGTTTCGCGACGAGCGCGAAGGCACCCGAGGCGAACACCGTCGCCACGCCGGAGGCCATCACCTCGCTGCGCGAGACGCTGAAGGAGGTGTACTGCGACGAGAAGGTGGGCGACTACATTCTCGACATCGTCTTCGCAACGCGCGAACCCGACAGGGTTAAGGGCCTTGAGGAGCTGAAGGAACAGATACAGGTCGGCGCGTCGCCGCGCGCAACGCTCGCGCTCAACAAGGCGGCGCGCGCCAACGCGCTCGTCCACGGCCGCGCATACGCTACGCCGCAGGACGTGAAGGAGGTCGTGCACGACGTGCTCCGCCACCGCATCCTGCTCACCTACGAGGCCGAGGCCGAGAGCGTCACGAGCGACAAGATCATCGACAGGATACTCTCCGTCATCCCAGTGCCGTAAAGATGGCGATTGACGTAAAAGAGCTGATGGCGAAGGTGGGGAAGATACGAATCCTCACCAACCGGCTGATCGACGACCAGCTGAGCGGCGACTACCACTCCACGTTCAAGGGGCAGGGGGTCGAGTTCGACGAGGTGCGCCCGTACGTGCCTGGCGACGACGTGCGCACGATCGACTGGAACGTGACGGCGCGCACCGGCCAGCCGTTCATCAAGCGCTTCAGCGAGGAGCGCGAACTCACCGTGCTGTTCCTTGTGGACGTGTCCGGCTCGCAGTCGTATGGCAGCGTCGCGCGCTCCAAGGCCGAACTCGCCGCAGAGGTCACGGCCCTGCTTGCGCTCACCGCAATCAAGAACCAGGACAAGATAGGCCTCGTCCTGTTTTCCGACAGGATCGTGAAGTACATCCCCCCTCGCAAGGGGCGGCAACCCGTGATGCGGATAGTGCGCGAAGTCCTCGCCGCCGAGGACGATGCCACCGGCGGCACGGACATCGCTGGCGCGATACGCTTCCTGAACGGCGTGCAGAAGCGCCGCTGCGTGGTGTTCCTCGTGTCGGACTTCCAGGACTCCGGCTACGAGAAGCTGCTGCGCGTGGTCGCGAGGCGGCACGATGTGGTGTGCGTGGCGGTGGACGATCCCGCAGAGCGCGAGCTGCCGAACGCGGGGCTTGCCGAGCTTGAGGATCCCGAGACCGGCGAGCTTGTGCTTGTGGACACATCCGACAGGCGGGTGCGTGCGGCGTTCGCGGAGCAGGCGGCCAAGGAGCGCGATGAACTGCTGAAATTCCTGAGCAGAAGCGGCATCGATCACATATCTCTCTCAACTACGCGGCCCTACGTGAACGAAGTGAGGGGCCTGTTCAAGCGTCGCGCCCGCAAGCGTTAGCGTTTTGCCTTTCCATGAGGCCCAGATAGGCGCATGAATTTCTATGGAATAGAAACGGTTGTTTCGTACGGAACGAAGATTACTTTTCTATTCCATAGAAATCCATCAGTCGTACGGATTGAAGATTGCGTTTCTA
>CAMPAA010000131.1 GCA_946631345.1 uncultured Verrucomicrobiota bacterium | reverse complement strand
GGTGATCATAACCCGCCTGAGGCGGGCAGTGAGATGCCGGGTAGCTTTGAGCTTGCCTGGACGGATTTTTGCCCGTGGGCTGACGGTCGTTTGCCCAAGGGCAAAACTTCGTTTGTCCATGCCCGTTGAGGCCTTCTGCGCGGCCTTTCCATGGGCGGTTGCATTTTTCGGGGGGAAAGCGTAAAATACGCACCTTCAAAGGAGGATTGTACACATGAATAGAACCTTGACGATTTTCTGCGTCTGCGCCGCAGCGTTTGGCGCCGCATATGTCCTGCCGGCCCAGGAGGAGGGCGCGGCCGAAGCCGCCGCTTCCACGGAGGGCATCGATCCGGCGCTGGTGAAGGCCGCCGCCGCGAAGCCTGCGGCAAAGCATTTCCATGCGCTCGTGCGGCTTTCCCGCGCCGATGCCGACGTGTTCGTGAAGCTGCCGCGCCAGCAGGAGTTCAAGCCTGCGGTCGAGGGGAAGTTCTATCCCAACGGCTCGGCGTTCCGCGTGACGAACGGAGCCGAGTTCGAGTTCGGCAAGGAGTCGGTGCTCAAGGCAAAAGGCGAGGTGGAGTTCTCCACGCGCGAGACGGCGTACGGCGCGCAGCCGCGCACGGTGGTGCTCACGCGCGGCGCAATCACGGTGTCGCTTCCGCGCACGCTGCCCACGGGCCTCTTCTCGGTGGCCTACCCGAACTTCACCGCCAAGGACATGGCGGGCGAGAGCAACCATGAGCTCGTACCCTCGGGCGACGGAAACGAAGCCGTAGTGCACGTCATCACGGGAATGCTCGCGCTGGAGGGCCTTCACTACAACGTGGCGCGCATGAGCGCGGCGGACCGCGTCCGCATCCGCACGACGGGCGATGCGCTCTTCACCTCGCTGCGCGGCGAGGCCGGCGACTACAAGGTTACGCTCGCGCAGGGCGTGACGACCTACCGTGACCCGATCTCCGGCGTGGTCTCCAACCAGGTGCGCACGCTCGACTTCGGCCTCACGCCGCAGTGCGCAATCAAGATATTCCGCAAGCGTTCGAAGGTTGGCGGGCGCATGGCGGTGTCGGTCATGACGTTCGATCCGGCTGGCGAGATGCGCAACCGCTTCACCTTCGCGGAGGGCATCGCAAGCGTGAACTTCGGCGAGGAGGTCGTTCGCATCCAGGACATATCGTTCAAGACGAAGGATGACAGCAACAAGAAGAAGTCCGCCGCCAAGCCCAAGGCTGAAGGCGAAGGGCAGGGCGAGGCCGGCGGCGACGCGGCGGCGACGGGCGAATCCACGGAATCTACCTCCGGCGGCGAAACGTCCGGCGGATTTGGGGACAACGGCTGAGGCTCGTCCGTCCGGGAAGAAAAAGGTTTACGAAACACAACAGGAACAAAACAGTGGTCATTCATCAGTTCAACCGTATCATCCGCAACAAATGGATCTGGGGTGCATTCGCCATCGCGATCTCGGCGTTCTTCGCGTTCGACTTCCTGCTCACGGGCGGCGACACGCGCGAAAGCAGCGCATCTGCCGGAGAGCTTGACGGCAAGGAGGTGACCGTCGCGCAGTTCTCCCGCTTCGCCGAGGACGCGCGCGGATTCGGGCGCAACCGCAACACCACCCTCTCCAACGCCGAGGTCAACCGTGCGGCGTGGGAGAATCTCGCCGCATATCAGGTGGCGGAACGCCTTGGCCTCACCGCCTCCGACGAGGAGGTGCGCCAGAACGTGCTGCGCCAGTTCTCCGGGCAGGGCGGGCAGTTCGACATGGCAAGGTACGAGAGCATCCTCCGCGACAACGGCCTCACGCCCGAGATGTTCGAGGCCGCCGAGCAGCGCCGCATGACGCTCGCAAAACTGCGCATGGTGCTGATGGACGCCTCCCGCTTCGTCTCGCCGATGGAGCTCAACACCGCGATAAACGACGTCACCGACAAGCTCACCGTGCGCATCGTGCGATTCAAGGACGCCGCCAAGTCCGCGCCCGCCCTCGACGACAAGGCGCTCAAGGCGTACTACGACGAGAACACCAACTCCATCGCCATGCCGGACTGCGTGACGGTGCGCTACCTGAAGTTCCAGGCCGACGGGGCCAAGCGCCTCGCGCAGTTCAAGATCACGGACGACGAGATGCACGACCATTACGACGCGAACCTCAACCGCTTCGAGACGCAGACCACGAACGGCGTGGTCACGAAGAAGTTCGAGGAGGTCAAGGGCATCCTCGAGAAGGAGCTTCAGCTCATCGCCTCCGTCGAGGCGTACCGCACCAATCTCCTGTTCCGCGCGTATCCGGCTGACGGCTCCGGCGACCCGAAGGCGTCGCGCCTCGACCAGATCGCCAAGGAGGACAAGGTGCAGGTGCGCACTTCGCCGCTCTTCTCCCTTGACGGCCGCGGCTACGTGCCGGGCTTCATGAGCCGCCCGTCGGCGTTTGCGCCGGGCGTGGACGGCTTCGCCGAGGCCGTAGCCGAGCTTGACCCGGAGTCGCCCGACCTCCGCTACGGCGTTGTGACCAGCTCGAACGCCGTTTACCTAATCGAGCGCGCTTCCTTCGTGAAGGCGCACGTGCCGTCGTTCGCTGAAGCCAAGGGCATCATCAGGAGCGACGCGATGGCGGACGCGAAGGCCAAGGCGTTCAAGGCCTCCGTCGACAAGGTGCGCGCGCTGGCGGCGGCGGAGATGGCGAAGGGCAAGCCTTTCGACGCGAAGTTCTTCGGGAACGCCAACGTATCCACGTCTATCACGTTCTCCGTATCCTCTATGGCCCGCAACGCCTTCCCTGACGCCACCTATGTGGCCGCTCCGGCGATGCGGCTCTCCAAGGGACAGCTCTCCGACTTCATCAAGACCGCGATCCCCGGCCACGGGCTGGTGGTCTATCTCGAGAACCGCACCGCCGGCGATGCCGCCGAGGCGCAGATGGTGCGCAGCCAGATCCGCGATGAGCTGAGCCAGGCGACATCCTACTCGTTCGCTTCTGCTTGGAACGGCTGGAACCTCTCGCGCATGGGCCTCAAGGCCAGCTCGGCCGCCTCGATTGAGGAATATTCCGATGACGGTGAAGTTCCGGAAGAGTGATCCGGAGGCCATACTCCCATCTTACGCCCACCCTGGCGATGCCGGGATGGATGTGCGGTCGGTGGAGGAGTTCACCATTGAGCCGGGCGGACGCAGACTTGTGCGGACTGGGTTAGTGATGATGCTGCCGCCGGGCTACGAGGCGCAGGTGCGTCCACGCAGCGGACTTGCTCTCAAGAACGGCGTGACAGTGCTGAACGCGCCAGGCACCATCGATGAAGGCTACCGAGGCGAGGTGGGCGTTATCCTCGCCAATTTAGGCCAGGAACCGTTCAGGGTGGAGAAAGGCGCGAAAATAGCGCAGATCGTGGTCGCCCCCTGCACGCGCGCGGAGATTGTGGAGACAGACGAGGTGGACGATACTGCGCGCGGCGCCGCCGGCTTTGGTTCAACAGGCGTATGATACTTGAAATCGAGAAGTACGGCAGCGGAAAGCTGCGCATACCGGCGCGCAAGGTTGCGGTGACGCCCGAGCTCGTCGCTCTTGCCGAGAGCATGCTTGAGACGATGTACAAGGCCAAGGGCGTTGGGCTTGCCGCCGAGCAGGTCGGCCGTGACGAGGCGCTGTGCGTGATCGACGTGCCGGAGAGCTGCGAGGACGACGAGGCTACCAAGGCGTTCAACGCGCAGACGGTTCAGCCGCTCGTTATGTTCAATCCCGAGATTGTGTCGTCCTGCGGCGAGCAGACCGGGCGCGAGGGATGCCTTTCCCTGCCCAACGTTGGCGGCGACGTGACGCGTCCGGCCGAGGTGACGGTGCAGTACCTCGACATGAAGGGCGTTCCGCAGATATCTACGGTAAGGGGCTTTCTCGCACGGGCCGTATGCCACGAGACCGACCACCTCAAGGGCGTGCTCTATGTCGACCACATGGACGAAAAGGCCCGCGACAAGGTGCTGAAGAAGCTGAAGCGGCATAAGTAAGAGCTTTTGGACAGATTGGGTGAGGCGAAATGACGATTACAGAATGGCTTAAGGACGGCTTTGCGAAGGCGTTCCCCGGAGTGGAGCTGCCGGAGATAAAGGCGGTGCCGGCGACGGATCCGAAGTTTGGCGACTACCAGTGCAACGATGCCTTGAAGATTGCGAAGAAGGCGGGCTTCCGGAATCCGCGCGAGGCGGCGATGAAGGTGGTGGAGTGTCTCACGCCCGAATACAGGGCCGAGGTTGCCGGGCCTGGCTTCCTGAACATAACCATAACCCCTGAATGGCTTGGTGCGGCGCTGACGGAACTTGATGCGGATGCCCACTGCGGCATCGAGCAGCTTGGCACCGGAAAGACGGTTGTCATCGACTACTCTTCGCCGAACGCCGCAAAGCAGATGCACATCGGCCACATCCGGTCCACCGTGATCGGCAACGCGATAGACCGCATCTACAGGGCGCTCGGCTACAAGGTGATAGCCGACAACCATCTTGGTGACTGGGGCACGCAGTTCGGCATCCTCATCAAGGGATACCGCGAGTGTCTCACACAGGAAGAGCGCGACAACCTCGCCGTGGCATCGCTTGAGAAGTGCTATGTGGAGTCCGCCGCCCGCGCGAAGAGCGACGAGGCGTGGAAGACCGCCTGCCGCGAAGAGCTGGTGAAGCTCCAGCAGGGCGATCCCGATGACGTGGCGCTGTGGAGGAGGTTCATCGAGATATCCATCGGCGAGTTCAACCGCATGTATGCGAAGCTCGGCGTGAAGTTCGACACTTGGCGGGGCGAGTCGTTCTACCGTGACATGATGGCGCCGGTCGTCGATAGGCTGGTGTCGATGGGTCTGGCGGAGGAGTCCGAGGGCGCGCTGGTTGTGAAGTTCGAGGATGAGGGGCTGCCGCTCGCAATCGTGCGCAAATCCGATGGCGGATTCAACTACACAACGTCCGACATCGCCTGCGTCGAAAGCCGGATACGCGACTACGATCCGGCTGAGATCATCTACGTCACCGACGACCGTCAGATTCTGCATTTCAAACAGTTCTTCATCATATGCGCGAAGATGGGGATGAAGGCGAAGCTCGTGCATGTGCCGTTCGGGCTAATGTCCTATCAGGGCAAGGCCATATCCACGCGCGAGGGGAACCTCATCAAGCTCGACGATCTGCTCGCCGAGGCCACGCGGCGTGCCTACGAGATCGTCAAGGACCGCGGAGGCGACGAGGCTCTTGCCGAGCAGATCGGGTTCGGCGCGGTGAAGTATGCCGACTTGAGCCACGATCCGGGCACCGCAATCGACTTCAACTGGGACAAGGCGCTTGCCTTGGAGGGCAACTCCGGGCCATACCTCCAGTACGCCCATGCGCGCGTGTGCTCGCTGATGGACAAGGCCGGCAACCCGGATGTAGCGGCGTTCCGGTTCAGCATAGCGTCGCCGTCCGAGAAGATTCTGGCCCTTCAGCTGCTGAAGTTCGGCGGTACCGTTCGCAAGGCGGCGGAGAGCTACAAGCCGTCGCTTCTTGCTGACTACCTTTTTCAGACAGCGCAGATATACTCGTCCTTCTATCAGCAGAATCCGATACTCAAGAGCGAGCCATCGGTGCGCGATGCGAGGCTCAAGCTCTGCGCGCTTTTCGGAAAGGTGCTTGCCAAGGGGCTGGATCTGCTCGGCATAGCCGCGCCGAAACGGATTTAGCGGACTGTACGCCATGGTAGCCTGCTTTGCCACACAGCCGCAGAAGCATCCTTCTGCGCCCGTCTGTTTTTTGGTATAATGGGCGACAATGTTGGATAAGGTACATAAGTCGTTGGTTGCGGCAACGGTTCTCGTCTGCGCGTTCGCGGCGGGCGCTGCAACGGACGTGTCGTTCTTCCTGTGCTACAATCCCGCTCATCCTGAAGACCCCACCACCAAGGCGATGCAAGCCTTCGAGAAGGCGCACCCAGACATCCATCCGATGCAGTGGGGCGGGCTGATCCTGCCAGGCGGCGGCGGACGCGCGCAGTTCATGCTTGCCCTTGCCGGCGGAAGCGCGCCAGATGTGTACAAGGCGTGGTTCCACATACTCAGGCATGACATCGACCAGGGCTTCACCTACCCGCTCGACGAATGGATCGACGCATCCTGGGAAGGATGGCAACATTCGCCGCAGCTATGGCGTGAGGTCGCCACCAAAGACGGCCACATCCATGCAGTGCCAACGCCTGGCATGGCGTACTATGGGCTTGTGTACCGAAAGGATCTGGTGCGGGAAGCGGGGCTCGACCCTGAAACGCCCCCAGCGACATGGGACGAATTCGAGGCGTGGTGCGCGCGGCTGACTAAGCCTGGGCGTCGCGCATTGGCGGTGGAGAACCGCCCGTGGGGATTCCTGCCATGGGTTGGGGCCGCCGGAGGGGATGTGGTGAAGCGCGCATCCGGCAGCCGGGGCGGCGGCGTTTCGTGGGAGGCGTGCTTCGATTCGCCGGAGTGCCTTCGCGCGGCGGCGTTTCTTCAGCGGCTGGTACGGCGCGGGTTCGTGCGCGGGCTGCCTGTGCTTTCTCTTTCGAGCGAAGCTGCGGAGATGTTCACCTCTGGAGAGGTCGCCTGTCTGTTCGGCGGCGAAGACCTCGTTGCATATCTAACCGAACACCTGAACTTCCCGGCCGATCTCGTGGGGCTGATGCCGTTCCCTGCGGCGGATGCGACGCTTCGGCCGGTGCTGCAGGCCCACAAGCACTTCTACGCGATGACGGAATCCGTCGCGCACCGTCCAAAGGAGGAGAGAGACCGCGTGTTCGCGGCTATGATGGCGCTCGCTTCGCGCGAAGTGTACGACGAGCAGGTGCGCCAGAATGCGCGGGAGGGGCGTGCGCGCTGGTGCGTGCCGGCCGACCTGAAGCGGCTTGGTCTCGAACGGTACATGGACGAGATGCCTCCAGGGATCAAGCGCATGTACGCCGACCTTGAGGCGGGGCGGATCAAGGCGGTCACCGAGCCGTACGTCGGGTTCTGGCAGGCGGCGAGCGACCTGCTGAGCCGACGGTTCCTCGGAATCCTGCTGAGCGATGCAGGCAGGGACTTCGACTGCGCTGCGGCCCTCGCGTCCATCACGGTGGATGCGAACCGAGGCCTGATGTTCGATGCCGATCTTTCGCGCATCGAGGTCCACCGCCCGCTGGCACGCGTGATCTTCGGGGCGATCGTCTGCTGTGGGCTTGTCGCTTGCGGGCTTCTGCTTTTTCTGCGCAGGGGAAGCGGGACTGCGGCGGCGTGTGCCACGGATGCTCCGCGTAAGCCGCTGTCGCGAGTGCTTCTTCCATGGCTGTTCCTCACGCCTGCGGTGCTGAGCATTGCGCTCTGGAGCTACTATCCGCTCGTGAAGGGCGCGGTGATGGCGTTTCAGGACTACAAGATCGTGGGAGGCGTCGAGTGGTCAGGACTGGACAACTTCATACGCGTAGCGTCCGACCCCGGCTTCTGGCGGGCGTGGGGGCGCACGCTCCAGTACGTGCTGCTGACGATATCGCTCGGATTCACCGCGCCTGTCGTGCTGGCCGTGCTGCTTACGGAGATTCCGCACGGCAAGGTGTTCTTCCGCATGGTCTATTTCCTGCCGCACCTGACCAGCGCGCTTGTCATCACGCTGCTGTGGAAGCTGATGTACGACCCCACGGAGAACGGGATGCTGAACCAGCTGCTGGCGATATTCGGCATAGCCCGCCAGTCGTGGCTTCAGGATCCCTCATGGGCGATGGCCTGCTGCATACTGCCCGGAGTGTGGGCGGGGGCGGGAATGGCGTCGCTCATATACATCGCCGCGCTGGGAAGCCTGCCGCCGGACTACTACGAGGCGGCTGCGATCGACGGGGCCGGGCTGTTCGCGAGGTTTCGTCACATAACATTCCCCCAGCTGATGCCGCTGATGGTGATCAACTTCGTCGGGGCGTTCATAGCGGCGTTTCAGGGGATGGGCTCGATCTTTCTCCTGACATTCGGCGGACCCGGCGACGCGACGAACGTGCTTTCGTTGATGATCTGGAAGGAGGCCTACAACAACCTTCGATTCTCGACGGCGACTACGATGGCGTGGTTTCTTGGCGTTGCCCTGATAGGATTCACCTATCTCCAGATACGCTTTCTCCGCCGCGTGGAATTCCGCAGCGCGGCGACGAACTGAACGCGAACAGCAAAGAAATGGAGGATGACATGCCGGAAAATAGCGAACGAATAAGGTCTGTGACTGTGTACTGTGGTGCGAACGCGCCTTCCGACCCTGTCTACGATGCGGCTGCGGCGGCTATTGGCAGGTACATAGCCGAACATGGCATGACTCTCGTGTTCGGCGGCACGGGCCGCGGCACAATGAAGACTCTTGCAGATGCCGCACTCGCAGCAGGCGGCAAGGTGGTGGGGGTGATCTCGGCGAATCTTGCGCTCAGGCTTGCCCATCCCGGCCTTTCCGAGCTGCTTGTCACACGTTCACTTGCGGAACGCAAACGTGCCATGATCGAGCGTTCGGATGTGCTCATAGCGCTGCCGGGCGGGGTTGGTACGCTCGACGAGCTGTTTGACGCCTTGGCCCTGTTCCACATAAAGAAGGGCGGGCACCAGAAGCCGGTCGGGGTGCTGAACGTGGCGGGATACTACGATGGAATCATCGATTTCCTGGACCGCGCACATCAGCTCGGCTTCGCCTCCGAAACAGTGGCTCGGTCGCTCGTCGTGGGCAACACTCCCGACG
>CAMPAA010000130.1 GCA_946631345.1 uncultured Verrucomicrobiota bacterium | reverse complement strand
CAGGCCCAGAGCCGCCAGAAGCTCATCGACAAGATAGACGAGGCGCGCATCGTGCTGCCGAAGCGCTACACGCAGTCCGGGAGGCTCCGTCTCGCGGAGCCGCCGCCGAGCGGCATAGAGATGTTCCGTTGCGAGAACCTCTTCTTCTCCTACGATGGCGTGAAGAACGTCCTGCACGACGTAAGCTTCAACATCACGCGCGGCGACAAGGTTGCGCTCATCGGCTACAACGGCCTCGGCAAGACCACGCTGATGCGCATAATCGCCGGCACGCGCCAGCCTACGGGCGGCAAGGCGGTCATAGGCCACAACGTAGTCACCGGCTACCTCTCGCAGGAGTTCGCCGAGACGATCCCCCCGGACCTCACGGTGTACCGCAACGCGAAGAACGCAATCCCGCCGGGCATGAACGAAAAGACGTTCAGGAACCAGCTCGGCGCGTTCGGGTTCGACGAGAACGACGTCGAGAAGCCTGCGGGCGTACTCTCCGGCGGCGAAAAGATAAGGCTTGCGTTCCTGCGTCTCTTCCTCCAGGCTCCGAACTTCCTGCTGCTGGACGAGCCGACCACGCATCTCGACCTCGACGGGCGCGGACTTCTGCAGGATGCCCTCCAGAAATACAGGGGCACGATACTGCTCGTCTCGCACGACATCGACTTCGTGCGCGCCGTGGCGACGTCGGTGCTGGAGATAACCCGCGAGGGCGTGAGATCATTTCCTGGCGGATACGACTACTACTGCGAGAAGGTTGCGCAGAGGCAGCAGTCCGGCTCCGCGACGCCTTCGGGAGAGAAGACCGATGGCGGCGCGAAGGGCGGGGCGTCCGCGCCTACGGCTAAGGAGCTAAGGCAGCAGCGCGCCGCCGAGCGCGCGAAGAACGCGCCGCGCATCAAGGAGCTGAAGCGCCGCGTGGAGACGGCCGAACGGAAGATAGACGAGCTCCAGAAGAGCCTCGAAACGGCCTCCGAGGAGCTGTTCAACCCGAAGCCGACGACGAATTTCGAGGAGCTGAACCGCACTGTGCGCACGCTGCAGTTCGAGATCGACCGCTACACGGCCGACTGGGAAGAGGCGGCGACGGAGCTTGAAGGCCTCTCAAGGGAAAACTGAAATGGCGGATGGTGACTATGAAAGAGACTTCCAGCGAAAGGCCGAACTCGCAAGAATCGGCCGAATACTTCGAACTGCTAAGGTTCCCGACGGTGGGCACCGACCCTCTGCACCTGAAGGACTGCGTCCAGTGCGCGATGTGGTTGAAGACATGGCTCGAAGGGATCGGGGCTGAGGCAAGGCTGCTCCTGCCCGAGGGAGGGGGACTTTCGGCAACGCCGCCGGTCGTGTTCGGCGAGCGCAAGGGCGACGAGGGTATGCCCACCATCCTTTTCTACGGCCATTACGACGTGCAGCCGCCGGATCCGCTCGACGAATGGCTCACTCCGCCGTTCGAGCCCACGGAGAAGGAGGGGCGCATATACTGCCGAGGCGCGCAGGACGACAAAGGGCAGTTCTTCGCCTTCCTCTGCGGGATGCGCGCCTTCTTCGCATCGCACCAAGGCAGCCTCCCCACGGTGAAGTTCCTGCTGGATGGGCAGGAGGAGAGCGGAAGCGAGGGCATGGCCCGCATCGCCGCCGACATGAACGACCGCCTGCGGGCCGACGTGCTGCTCGTGTGCGACACAAGCGCAGCGGCGGACCTCCGGCCTGCGATAATCGCCGGTCTGCGGGGCGTCACGCATTTCACGGTGTTGCTGAATGCGGCGGAAAGCGATCTGCACTCGGGCCGCTACGGCGGCATTGTGCCCAACGCCGCGCAGGGGATGGCCGAGCTGATGGCGAGCCTGCACAACCCAGACGGCTCCATCGCAGTGCGCGGCTTCTGTGACGGCATCGTGCCACCGACCGACGAGGAGCTGGCAGCGGCGGAGACCGCCGCCATGAGCGACGGGGACTACGCAAAGGAGACGGGCGTGGAGCCGGTCGGCGGCGAACACGGGCTTTCGGTCACGATGCGCAATTCGTTCCGGCCCACGATCGAGGTGAACGGAATCCACTCAGGCTATGGCGGCCCGGGCTCCAAGACGGTCATCCCGTGCTCGGCGCTCGCCAAGCTTTCGATGCGGTTCGTGCCCGGGCAGAATCCGTCCACCTGCATGGCGCTCGTGGAGCGGCATCTGCGGCAGCACACGCCGAAGGGGATGAAGCTCCGGATTGAAGCGATGACCGGCGAAGCGCCCGCGATGAGGCTGCCTCTGAAAAGCCCGGTGTTCCGTCTGGCGGCGGACGTGCTGGGGGAGATCGACCCGCGCGGTGCCGTGTTCCAGTGGGATGGGGCGTCAATCCCGATAGTTTCAACGCTCGCGCGCGTATCCGGTGCGGCCCCGCTGCTTGTCGGCTTTGGCCAGGGCGAAGACCGCATACACTCGCCGAACGAATCGTTCTCCTGGCGCCAGTTCATGCTGAGCCGCCGATGGGCGGCAGGGATGCTTGCGGCGCTGTGCGGTTGATACGCCAGTCGGGCTGTGGTATAATGGATTTCATCTTTTAACAACTGGAGGTTTTCAATGAACAGAAGAGATTTCCTGAAGACTGGCGTCGGCGCCCTGGCGGCGGCGGGGGCCGTCGGCGCAAGGGCGGAGGCGGATGGTCCGCAGAACATGCGCACGGCGTCGAAGGCGGTGCAGGATGTGAAGCGCGCGAAGCTTGCGCAGCTCAAGGAGCTCGGCCCCACGATCACCGATTTCGAGGTGCGCCGCAAGAAGGACATACCCGGCAAGCGCGCCGCGTTCTACATAGACGATGCGATGTTCACCTTCCGCGACCTTGCCGCCCAGAGGCCGAAGTCGTGCTGGGACCACCGTTTCCTCGGGCACCTGAAGGAGGCCTGGGAACGGTATGGGCAGCGGATTCAGCTGAACCTCTTCTACCGCAACGACTTCTTCTATGGCGTGCGCGAAGGGCTGTTTTCGCTCAAGGACATGCCCGACACCTGGCGCGACGAGTTCCAGGCGGCGAAGGAGTGGTTCCGATTCGGGTTCCACTCCCTCCAGGAATATCCAGACTATCCGTGGATCAGCGCCAGCTACGACGACGTGAAGCTCACATGGGACCTCATAACTTCGGAAGTCGAGCGCTTCGCGGGCCCCGGAATGTTCGCGAAGGCAGTCGTTCCGCACTGGGGGCCGATGAGCCGGGAAGGGTGCATCGCCCTGAAGGACTGCGGCGCGAAGGTTGTTTGGGTGTCGCGCGGCAAGCGCTGGGAGTACACAGGCGACCGCTCTATACTTCCCTACGGCCACGCCTACCGCATCGAGAACCACCGCAAGCCGGAAAGCGCAATATACTGGCGCGCCGGCGGCGGAGACGACATAAGCGTATCCGCCAGCGGCTACAACCATCTGGAGACGGAGTTCGTCGAGAAGACGCGCGGCACCTACAACTGGATACACGACAACGCGACAGGCGTGAACTTCAAGGCGTTCACTTCCGGCGGGCCTTGCCTGAACCTCTTCCGGCTGCAGGATATCACGGCCGCCATCGAACGCATAGGCGAACCGGAGTTCTACTGCTACGGGACGCATGAGCAGTACTTCTTCAAGGACTACTTCATGTACCAGCCCGACTACTGCGAGAAAACGCTGCTCACGGCGAAGTGGATGCATGACCACGGCTATCAGTACATCTTCATCGAAGACACCGTGGACTGAGCGTAGCGAAACCCTGAAACAGATGTTGCCCTGAGCAGATGAGACCGTCAGTTGACGGTGTCGCTGTCATTCCCAGTGCGCGCGGCTGCGTTCCGTGCCGCCTGTACGTGGCGGCATTCCTAAACGGGATGCCTTTACATGCGCATACGGGATGCGGATGAATGGGGCATATGCTATATTACACAGACAAAGAAAAGAAGAAAGGATGGGCTACATGCAGGACATGAAATCATGCTTTGACGGAAAGGTGGCGGTGATAACCGGCGCGGGCGGAACGCTCTGCAGCGCCATCGCTGTCGACTTGGCAAGGAAGGGCGCAAAGGTCGTTCTCATAGGCAGAACACGCGAGAAGCTCGAAAAGGTCGCGGCGCAGATATCGGAGTTCGCCGTCCGCGTAGAGCCGGGGGACGTGACGGACGAGAATGCCATGCGGCGGATCGCCGAGCGCGTGGCTGGCGAATGGGGCCCATGCCGGTTCCTCGTCAACGGCGCAGGCGGCAACAACTCGAAAGCCATGCCCACGCGTCTCAGGTACAGCGAGGCCGACCTCGCGCCAACTGCGGATTTCGCGAAGGATCGCGGCTTTTGGGACATCGACATGGACGCCTTCAGGAGCGTGCTTGAGATAAACACGCTCGGTACCGTGATCCCGAGCCGCATATTCGGTCTCCAGATGGCGAAGGCGGGTGGAGGGTCGATCCTCAACTTCGCGTCCATGAACACTTACCGTCCGCTCACGCGCGTGGCGCCGTATGCGATGAGCAAGGCGGCGATCGCGAACTGGACGATGTTCTTCGCGCAGTACATGGCTCCGGCGAAGGTGCGCGTGAACGCCGTCGCGCCGGGCTTCATGGTGAACGAGCGTTCGCGCCAATACCTGATGACGCCCGACGGAGGGCTTTCCCCGCGCGGCGAGCAGGTGATGCACCACACGCCCGCCGGGCGCTTCGGGGAGGCGGCAGACCTGCTCGGCTGCGTAGACTGGCTTCTCGACGACACGAAATCCGCGTTCGTGACCGGCATCACCGTTCCTGTGGACGGCGGCTTCCTGTCAAGCGCGGGGGTATAGGGGCATGGTGCCGTGAATGCATTAGCATCCAGTTGTACATGAGACTCAAGATGAACAGATTGGTCTCTACTTTTGCTGCTGAAAGAGCCGGTATGGGTGGACCTGCTCACGGGGCGCGTGTACGGGATTCCGGCAGAGAACGTTCTTTCGACCGACTCTGGAACAGTGTACATCGACGTGCCGTGCTACGACTCTCCGTCGCTGTTCACGGAGAGGTCCGCGATACGCATGATGTGAAAGGAGAACTGGGATGAAGCTTGTCGAATTCGTGCCGCCCACGCCTCATCCGCTGTGGCGGCTCTGCCCACAGATGGGGATAACCGACGTCATCGTCAAGGTCAACCCCGATCTTACGGGCCTGCCGGATCCATGGCGTTTCGAGACGCTTTCGTTTCTGGTCTCCCGTCTCGCCGAGGCAGGGCTTCGCGTTGCGGGGCTCGAGGGCGATCCGTTTGACATGTCGCCGATAAAGGAGTATGGAGCGCATGGCGGGGCGGAGGAGGATGCCAGGCGCGAAGAGGCCATCGGGCACTACCTGGAGCTTCTGGAGTCCATGGGGCGGCTCGGGATTCCGCTCCTGTGCTACAACTTCATGGTGGGGAAGGGCTGGGCGCGCACGGGAGTGCGAGACGGGCGCGGCGGGGCGAAGGCCACCTGTTTCTCGCTGCACGACGCGGAGGAACGCGGGAATGGCAGGCTTCTGCTCGACGCCGACCGGGTTTGGGCAAACTATGCGCACTTCCTTAAGGCCGTGATGCCGATGGCGGAGAAGCGGGGTGTGCGCATGGGGCTTCATCCGGACGACCCGTGCCTGCCGTCGCTCGGCGGCTATGCGCGCATCTTCGGTTCGGTCGAGGCATACGACCGCGCCTATGCGCTCGCTCCTTCGCCGAGCAATGCCGTGACCTTTTGCCAGGCCAACTTCAAGCTGATGGCCCCTGCGCCGGAGGTGGAGATGGACGGTGCCACTGAATGGCTTTCGGGCGCGGCACGCCACTTCGGGAAGCGGATCGCCTTCATCCACGTGCGCGACGTCGCCGGCGACCGCACGGATTTCACGGAGCTTTTCCACGACCAGGGAACCACCGATCAGTTCGCGCTGATGCGCGCGTACCGCGCAATCGGCCTGGACGTGCCGGTGCGCGGCGACCATGTGCCGGAGATGTACGGCGACAGGCTGATCGCGGCGAACTGCCAGCCGGGATATTCCACCCTCGGGCGGCTTTTCGCAAACGGCTACCTGAAAGCGCTTTTGCGCGGCACCGATGCCTGAACGTCTCCAAAATATGGTATACTTCCATGCATTGAAAAAAGAAACAAAAAGGAGACTTGCATGGAAATCGCGAAAATGGGCGATGTCACGCTCGAGAAGCTGATCGGGGCGGACATCATGACGGACAAGCTCGGGCTCTACGCGCGCGTAATCATACCGCCGCACGCCGAATGCCCCTACCACAAGCACGAGGGCAACGGAGAGGTGTACTACTTCCTCACCGGCGAGGGCGAGTACAACGACAACGGCACCGTACGCACCGTGAAGCCGGGCGACGTGACATGGACGCCTGACGGCTCCTCGCACGGAGTGGTGAACAAGGGCGACACCGAGCTTACGTTCATGGCGCTCATCATCAACAAGTGACGCGCCGATGACTGTCACGCTGAAGATCGAGAAAAACGTATACGGCGGCGACGGCCTTGGCCGTCTCGGAGACGGGCGCGTTTGCTTCGTGCCGGACGCGTTCGCCGGCGAGACGGTGCGCGTCGAGCTGACCGAACAGAAACGGAACTTCGTGCGCGCCCGCTGCGTGGAGGTGACTGAGGCTTCGCCAGACCGCATCGATGCGCCGGACGCCACGCCTGCGGTGCCAGGCATGGTCTACGCCAAGGTGAACTATGCCGCGGAGCTCCGCTTCAAGGAGGAGCAGCTCGGAAACTTCCTTGAGCGCGTGGGCCAGTCCTACAGGCATATCGAAGTGGTGGCGGGGCGGAGCCTGAACTACCGCAACAAGGTAACGTACCATGTGCAGCAGGCGAACGGACGGTGGCTGATGGGCTATCGCCGCGAGCAGTCGCACGACGTCGTGGATATCGGCAGCGATCCGCTGGCGTGCAAGGAGATCAACAACGCGCTGCCGACGGTGCGGGCTGGAGTGCTTTCGCTGCTCACGCAGGGAGCGAGCGCCATGCGCCGGAGGGCGCGCGCGGAGGACAAGGTCACTGTGCGCTGGACGCTCGACGACGGGGTTCGCTGGTGGCTCGGCGATCCGCCGCCCGGCCTGGAGTTCATCGAGCGGACCGGCGGACTGCGGTTCAATGTGGCGGCGGACGGCTTCTACCAGGTGAACCCGGAGATGGGCGAGCGACTGGCTAACGCGGTGATCGACGCATACAGGGATGGAGTGGAGAACTCGCCGGACGTGATCGACCTCTACTGCGGAGTCGGGGTGTTCGGGCTGTGCTGCGTGAACGGCGCGCGTGGTCTCGGGCTTCGCGGCCAGCCTCGGCTGGTGGGGGTGGAGAGCGGGCGCAGCGCCGTCGCCTCCGCCAAGGTCAACGCCAAGGCTGCCGGCATCGCCGCGAACTTCTTCTGCGAACGCGTAGGGGGGAGCCTGCCACGGATCCGAATTGGAGAACGCTCAACTGTGATCGTGGATCCGCCCCGCGGCGGAATGGAGCGCAACGTACCGGCGTTTCTCGCCAACTCGCGCGCCAGGCGCATCTTCTACGTATCGTGCGACCCCGCCACGCTCACGCGCGACCTTGAGGCGCTCGTGAAGACGTACCGCATACGGCGCGTGAGGCTGTTCGACCTGTTTCCGCGCACGGCCCGCTTCGAGACGCTTGTGGAGCTTGAGAAATAGCGCGACGGCATTTAAGATAAGAAAGGAACACACCAATGATTGACAGAAGAGATTTCATGCGGCTGATGGCGGGCGCGGGCTGCGCCGCGGCAGGCGGCTGCCTCACGGGGGCTCCGGCGAAAGCCCCGGCAATAGCCGGCGACACAGCCTGGGGCGCGCTCCTGCACCTCGGCGCGAACATGTGGGGCGACTGGAAGCCCGACCTCAAGGGCGTGCCGAGTTCTGCGGAGGAGGAGGAGCGTATGTACCCGAACCAGAAGCTGAACAAGTTCGGCGTGCTCCCGTCCCGCGCGCGCAACTACCTCAAGGCGGAGGATGCCGTCTGGCACGAGGAGACCGAACTCATGCGCAAGGAGGGCCTCAATCTCGTGATGATAGACATCGGCGAGGCATACGCCTATCCGAGCCGTCCCGAGCTGTGGGTCAACGGCAGCTGGAGCCCGGAGAAGATGCGCAAGGAGCTCAAGCGCCTGCGCCAGATGGGGCTTGAACCCGTGCCGAAGCTCAACTTCTCCACCGGCCACGACATCTGGCTGAAGGAGTACCACCGCATGACGTCGTCCAAGCCCTACTACGCAGTGGTGGCGGACGTGATCCGCGACGTGGCCGAGGTGTTCGACTGGCCGCGATACTTCCACATAGGGTTCGACGAGGAGATACCCGTCGCCGTGCGCGGACGCACGCCTGTGGTCATCCGCGAAGGCGAGCTATGGTGGCACGACCTGTTCTACACGATCGGCGAGGTGGAGCGCCATGGGGCTCGCGCCATGCTGTGGTCCGACAAGATCTGTGGCGGGCGCGAGGAGTTCCTCAAGCGCATGTCGAAGGGGGTGCTGCAGATGCCCTGGTACTACGGGGCCGACTTCTCCGAGCAGAAGCTCAGGTGGAAACCCGAGCTTGAGAAGAAGCTCGATAGCTGGGAGTCGCAGGGCAACCTCGCATCCGCAATCCTCGAGCTCGACAGGGCCGGATTCGACATGCTGCCCTGCACGTCGAACTGGAGCACGCCTGCCGCGCCCGAAGCGATGCTGAAGTTCTGCAAGGCGCGCGTCGATCCGGCGCACCTGAAGGGCTTCATGACGGC
>CAMPAA010000129.1 GCA_946631345.1 uncultured Verrucomicrobiota bacterium | reverse complement strand
GGGTGTTTAAAACTATCGCCATCCCACGAGCCGATATCGTTATAACAGTGTGACAATGTCGTAGCGCCTGGGAACCATGTACATCCCGAAAATGGCTGGCATTCAGGATAGCGCAGGTTTATGCGCCCCAACACACTGTAGGCCGAGTACGTGAGGTTTGAGTCGCTGTTCCACCCACCGGCCATGAACACCTGCCGCCGCACAACTTCCTCGCTCGCGTTGCCTGAATAAAACCGGCCTTGATTGCCATTCAGGCGGTTCATGAACGGCGAAGCAATGCCGCCAAGCGCATTGCCACCGAGCGCGAGGTTGAAGTCCATCATGGAAACAAACGGAATCTGGTTGATAGGGGGATTGTTGTTGAATCCGCTCCCGCTCGCGATGGCTGAAAGGAACCCTGCGGCGGCGGAACCGCCACCATCCATATTGGCCGTATTGCCGCCCCTGAACAGATATGTCGGCGAAATGCGGCCTGTCGGGGACGAATTGCGGTTGAGCCTCTGCTTCGTCACGCCGTCAGTGTCGATCAATTGGTTGAGGTCGAAGAAGTCCGAGACGTTCACGGCGGTGAACGCATACTGGCCGAGGCCGTAGTTGAACGACCGCCACTGCGCCGTGCGCGAATGGCGGCTCCAGTACCGCGCCTCGTCGATGAGACAGGGCGGCAGATAGCCGAGAGCCTCCAGGGTGAGCGTGGATACGGTCGTGGCGGCGGCGACTTCGTTCGACGGCGTGAATACGTGCCCGTGCCAGTTGTCGTTCTTGTGGTTGTCGGGGTCGTTGCTCCCGCTCGCTCCGTAGTCGTGGTTGTAGCCAACGCCAGGGAACGGATCGTTGCCGATCGCGGTATCGATCTCATCCATCGCACGCGCAAGCGCAGCCTTCACGAGATGGCGCGCGGAGGCGTTCCGCCGCACGTAGGAACTCGGCGCGCGGCTCGAACGCATATACACCGAGAACGCCACGGCGCTCACGAGCATGAACGAGAACATGCCCAAAACGATCAACAGCGCGGAACCGCTGCGGCTCTTTCCATCCCGGAACGTCATCACTATCTCTCCTTGATCCGGTTGATGTTCGGCATGTACATGAAGGTGGAAAGCCCTCCGCCCACCTGATCCGCGCTCGCCTCCGTAGCATTGCCGGAATCCTTGACCATTATCTGATACTCCTTGCCCCATGGGTCGCGCACCGCACCGCCCACGATCGCGCCGTTGTATAGAACCGGCACCTTGCCCTGCTTGTTCTGCACTCCGCCGAGTATGAAGTCGAGGTTGTTCTCCTTGGCGTCCGTCCAGGAGCCAAACCTGGAGGCGATGCTCTTCAGGGACCGGTCGTCGTCCCAGTTCTCGTAGGCGAGTATGGCGTTTGTCATCTCCCGCACCTCCGTCTCGGCGCGCGCAATCTGCGAACGCGTACGGGCCTTCATCACGGAGGACGAGGCCGCCCCCGTGAGGATGGCGATCATTCCGATCACCACAAGAAGCTCTATTAGCGTAAATCCCCTTTTCATCAGTCCACCTCGTCCGGCCAGGTCGTAATGTCGTCCTCCGTCTCCCACTGGCGGTCAGGGCCCGCACTGCGTACACCCACTATGAACGTCTTGCCGCCGTTGAGAGTGGGACTGCCGAGGCCGGACTTCTTCCAGTCGCTCTTTCCGCCGTCTGCGTTGTAGAAGTTGCCTCCGACCGCAGCTACACCCGTGCGAAGATCCGACGCCCGCCGGATTCCGCGCTGATTGAACGCATTGGCGGAATCGCTCTTTGCATCATCCCACGGCGACACCACGCAGTAGTTCTGCCCGCCTGTGTACGGCAGCACGTTGTCCGCCATGGCCTGGATGCGCGCAATGTTGCGCTCCGTCTCCGCCATGTCGGCCACGCTCGCCTTGCCGGTGCGCCAGGCAATCGCGCTCTGGTTGAAGATCATCGTGAGGATAGTGACAAGCATGCCCATAAGCACGCTCGCCACCAGAACCTCCAGCAACGTGAAGCCTTCCCTTCTCATTGGTTGGGATCCCCCTGGAAATGGACTTCGGTGGAGAACACCGGCTGGGACATCAGCGTGTTGCGCAGGTTCCTGCGGACGCAGCGCACCCCTAGCGTGATTACCGGCGAGTTCTCGCTTTCGCGCGAAGCGACAAGCGCAAATGTCATGCCGGCCGGCAACGTCACTGCCGACGGAAGGCTCCGGCCCGATTTGTCAGCTCCGACAAGGTTGCGGTACACCGCACCCGCCTTCCCGACAGGATCGGACGGCACGTAATACGTCTTTGAGCTGCCGGAACCCCTTGTCTCAAAGTATTCAAGCCAGCCCTTGTCGGGCATGACCTGTATCTTGGCACCGCCTCCATCGCCGGCATCGATGCCGGAGCTGAGATTTGCGAACGGGAGCGACCGCCACTCGGACCATTTGAGTTTCGGGTCGGATAGAGCCACGACAAGCGGATTGAGCACTGTGTCGGCCAGCGCGGCGGAAGCCACGTCCTCCCGGCTTTGGCGGCTTTCGCGGAAACCGAGCGAATAGAGCGAAATCATGGCCAGAACCCCTCCTGCCATTATGAAGATGGCGAGGTTGACCTCTATTAGCGTAAACGCCCTCTGGAAAATGCGGTTCACGTCAGATATCCTTCATTTCGTCCCTTGTGCTTCCGATTTTCGTCCATCCCTTGGGCCGCTTCCCGTAGATGGTCACCGTCGGCAGTGAGTCCGCGCTCGAATCCGGGTAGCACTTTATCACGGTGGACAGCTCCTTTACCGGATCTGCGTTTGACGGCACGTCACCACTTCCGCCGAAGATGTAGTTATCGGGCAGACGCACCTTCGCGAACTCGTATCCGTAGGCGTCGCCCACCTTCCATCCGCGAAAGTTCCCGCCATTGCGCTTGAACGCATAGGAGAGGATTTCGTTCTCGCTCTCGCTGCCGCCGCCGGCTTTCCGGAAGTTGCGGTTCACGGGATGCTCCACGAGATACAGCTCGTTATCCACCGCATCCTCGACAGCTTCGGAGCTGACGGTGGAATACTTCATGCCGGAGAAGTCGAACTTGTACAGGCGGAACGAATCGCCGTCGTCGGTGTTCTGGCTCTCCGCTATGCCATAGGTGCGGTCCAGGTCGGCGAACTCGTCGCCGAGCAGCTCGCCGTTCACGCGCGTAATCCGCCCCGCGCGGCGCACGGCCACCGCGACGCCCGCCACCACGAGATCGGTCCCCTTCGCCTGATCCCTGCTCTGCACGATCTCGTTGCTGAAATAGACGACCGTCGGCTGGAGGTCTATGCGCGCGCGTTCCTGGGCCATGGCTATCACCGACGTCGCCGCCGCTATCGCCCCGCGGTCGGCCATGCCTCTCACGACCGCAAAATAGCTGCCGATCGACATGGTGGCCAGGGCGGCCATGATTCCCACGACCACCAGCAGTTCCACGAGCGTGAATGCGCGTTTATTCATCTGTGTAGCCGTTCCTGTACTTCGTGCTGCGATACTCGTTGGCCTTCTGCAGATAGACCTTCACGGTATCGGATTTTGGATAATAGAACACCCTGAACCGGCAGAAACGACCGTAGTTTGGCCCTGCATAGCCGAAGTTCATCGATGCGAGCGGAATGTGGAACTTTGATTTGCGCTTCACGGCCTCGAGGAAATCGTGGCCTCGCTTGCACTTCCCGTTGCACTTATGGTCGGCGGGGTTTGAGGCTCCCCTCGATACCACCCCCGCATCAACGGCCTTTTCCCATGCCTTGTGTATATCCTTGCATCCGTAGTCGTCAACACCCTGCGCCACGAAAAGGCCGGATGGATCCATGACAGGATGCGCGGAAGAGCCTACAGACACTTTCACGATATCTCGGATGCAGCTGTCCACCTCGGTCGGACTCAGTTCTATGTAGTCCTCCTTCGCCGAATCCACCTTCCCCCTGATTGCGGTCGGCCATTCCCCTTTTCTGGCATAATACGTCTCAAGTCCGCTCTGGATCATGTTGCGCATTGCGATGGCGCGCCCCATGCGGGACTTGTAGAACATCCCGTTCACGCCCATCGTGATTGCACCGGCCAGAATCGCAATGATTGCCACGACAACCAGCAGCTCCACGATTGTGAAGCCGCCTTTCAGACTTTTTTCACAGTTCCACATTTCAGACACCCCGCACTTACTTCTTCACCTGCGACGGACGCCAGCTGTATACGTCGTCGTTGCGTCCGACCGAACCATAATCGACCTTGCCGTCCGGCCCGGCCGCCCAAACCGCCGCAGTGGCGCGGATCTTCAGCGTGCCGCCGCCCTCCACCTGCGCCTCGGTGAACCCATCGCCATCCTCGTCGATCGCGAAATACAGCTGGTGATCCTTCACAGTGCCGCCAGAAGGCACACGCGTTCCCTCCGAAGCCGCCGTGGAGCGCTTCAGCACCGCCTCGGCGTCGGCGTCCACAACGCCGCAACGATCCTTGCCCAGAAGCCTGTACTGGCTCACGTTGCC
Organism: uncultured Verrucomicrobiota bacterium; assembly: GCA_946631345.1. Classification (GTDB taxonomy): domain Bacteria; phylum Verrucomicrobiota; class Kiritimatiellia; order RFP12; family UBA1067; genus UBA1731. The sequence continues at coordinate 4,302 of CAMPAA010000129.1, read as the reverse complement.
GTTTGCGGCCTTCTGGTTGTAGGTGAGCCCCAGCATGTTGAACCTTATGAACACCCGGCTCGTCTCTTCGTTCAGCCGCCCGTTGCCGCCATTCACCCGGCTCAGCAGATCCTCAGGCCATACTCCTTCGTTCTTGGATAGGATATGTGTGAGCGCAGTCGCCGCGTTCGACACGAGCTCCTGCGTTCTGGCCTTCTTGGAGGATCTGACTATCTTGGAGTACCCGATCATCGACGCCCCAGCGAGGATTGCGATGATTCCGATGACAACCAGCATCTCCAGCAGCGTAAAGCCATTCTTCATGCTCTTTAAGTCTTTTTCCATATCGCCACCTCTCATTGTCATTTGCCTGTGCTCATGAACTTGATGTCGTCAGCCATCCAGCCGACCGCCGTTTCGTACTGGTCCGAATGGGTCTTGCGGAACTGATCCAAATCGATCCACGGGGGAAAGGTCTTGCCGTTAGCGCCTGCCGACCACAGCACGTACGTCTGGTACGGCGCGGGGGAATAGTAGTAGAAGTCGCGTCCCCACCCGTCCCTCACCGTGAGGTACATCAGCGGGTAGCCGCTATTCGCCGTAGCGCTTCGTCCTCCGGCCGAATATAGCGAGAATGATGCGGCGTTCTTCACTGGGGGAATGCCGTTGGCGGAGTTGTCGTCGCTGACGTTGACCCCGAAAAAGTCCTTGTTCGGCCCGGATACGATGTCCTTGAGGTTGGGTATCCAGCGTGCACAGGCGGCCTGGCTCGGAATGAGGTCGATCTGCCAATCATCCTCGCTGCCCATCACATCGCAGAACGCCTTCCATGATTCATATGCTATGCCCGTATCCATACGCGGCGGAAGCGGGTTGAATTCCGTCCATTGCCTGTAGTTGTCAATGGAGTTGTTGAATGTGCCTGAGACCCCGCTCTGGCCTCCCTTTGCGCAGTCAAGCATAAACCTGTAACGTGGAAGCAGGAACGACATCAACCCATACCGGAACAGCTGAAGCCTTGTGGCATCGGTCTCGCTCTGATAAGGATTCAGAAAGCCTGGGTGGCCGCCGATGTCCTGGATCGTCGCATTCCGCCACTTGTCCAGCTTTGCCATGTCGCTTTCGGAATAGGCTTCAGCTTCATAGGCGGCGTTTACCGCTTTCTGGAAGCTATCGTACGCCTCGGCGGAGGATACGGACTGCCAACGCCCGTCCACCAAGGCATTGAGCCTCGACGGTGGAGGGAACATCGCCGCCACCGGCTGAGCCTTGCAGGCGGCATTGACGCGGTCGCTGTCAAGGGAGCTTTCCTCTACGTCGCTCGGATCGTCGGACTGGATTGTCGGATGGTCGTCGCTAACCTTGCGGTAGATGTTGCGGGTGGCACCCTGAAGCGGAACCGGCGGGTACGAGCCGAACACCGCCATATACCCGGAGAGGCAGTTTTCGAGGCACTGCATGCGGTACACGGTACTCTCCCGGGCGCTCGCACCGCCTGCGATGCCCGTGAGGCGGAACAGTATCGCCATGAGCGAGACGACCACCAGCGTCACGATCAGCAGCTCGATCAGCGTGAAGCCTCTTTTCTGTCTCTTCATATCCGCCATACCGCCATTCACTCTTCGCCGTTAGACTTATCCACTGCGTCACATGCCCGCACCTGCTCCGGAGACGGAGGAGATGATCTTGATCATCGGCAGGAACATTGCGATGACGATCGTACCGACGACCACGGCGAGGAAGATGATCAGAGCCGGTTCGATTGCGGCGGTGAGGCCTGCCACGGCGTTGTCCACTTCGTCGTCGTAAGTGTTGGCGATACGGGTGAGCATGTCTGCAAGAGCGCCGGTCTCCTCACCGACCTGCACCATCGACACCACCATCGGCGGGAACACGCCCGATGCGGCGAGCGGGTCGGTCATGGATTCGCCCTCCTTCACCGCGTCATGCACAGTCTGAAGCGCGTTTGCGATCACGCGGTTGCCCGCAGTGTCGCGCACGATCTGGAGCGCCTGGAGGATCGGCACGCCCGACGCGAGCAGAGTTCCGAGCGTACGCGTGACCTGCGAGATCGCCGTGCGCTTCACGAGCGTACCCGTGACCGGTATCTTGAGGCGCATCACGTCGAGCGCGTATGCGCCGCCCTTCGTGTGGCCGATAACCTTGTAGATCACGATGAGCGCGCCCACGCCCACTGCTATCTGGAGGCCGTTGTGCTGAACGAAGTCGGAGACCCCCATCACGAACTCCGTGACCGCCGGCAGCGACGCGTCGCCGAGGATGTCGGAGAACACCTGCTTGAACTTCGGGATGACCGTCGTCAGGAGAAACGCCGTGATGCCGATGGCCGCGAGAAGCACCACCGACGGGTAGATCATCGCGCCCTTGACCTTGTTCTTGATCTTCTGCGCCTTCTCGGCGAACTCCGCAAGCCTGTTCAGCACCACTTCGAGAACGCCGCCCGCCTCGCCGGCCTTCACCATGTTCACGTAGAGGTTGTCGAATATCTTCGGGTACGCCGTGAGCGCCTCGGAGAACGTACCGCCGCCGGCGATGTTCTCGGATATCCCGTTGAGGCACGCGCCCATCGCGGGAATCTGGTTCTGCTTCTTCAGCACCTCGATGCAGCGCATGAGAGGAAGGCCGGCGTTCACCAGCGTGGCGAGCTGGCGAGTGAACGTCGTAAGATCCTTCGGCTTCACGCGCCCCGTCAGAAACGAAGGCAGCTTGAGGTTGATCTTGATGTCCTTGCCGCCCTTCTTCGCGGGCGCTGTGGCCTTCTTGGCCTGCTTCTTCGCCGCAGGAGCCGCCGCAGAACCGCCTTTCACCTCGCCGATGGCGCTCGGGAACAGCCCCGCCGACCTCACTGCCGCGATGGCCTGAGCCCGGTCGGCTGCGTCAACCGTGCCGCGCTGTTCCTTACCCTGCGCGTCCATCGCGATGTACTGGAATGTCGCCATGTCTTATCCTCGCCTCTCCTATAACCTCTTAACGGGTCTGCATTATACGGCATTGCCCCAAACAAATCAAGCGGCAATGTGCAGAATTGTCAGAATCTTCCCATAGCCGTGAACTTCGCGTAGCGGCGCTCCACCAGCTCTTCCACCGGAACCGCCTGCAGTTCCTTCAGCGCTGAGACTATCGACTTCTTGAGGCCGGCCATGAGGTTCCGCTCGGGAACGACCTCGTCGATCACGCCAAGCCGCTTGAGGTCGCCGGCAGTGATCTTCAGCGCTTCCGCCGCCTCCGGCGCTTTCGCGCCGTCGCGCCACAGGATGCCGGCGCACCCTTCGGGCGAGATCACCGAATAGACGGCGTTCTCGAGCATGAGGATGCGGTCACCCACGGCTATCGCCAAAGCGCCGCCGGAGCCGCCCTCGCCGGTCACGACCACCACGACAGGAGTCCTCAGCGCCGCGAAGACCTCCAGCGACTTCGCTATCGCCTCGGCCTGCCCGCGCGCCTCGGCTGTGTCGCCGGGATATGCGCCGGGCGTGTCCACGAACGTCACCACCGGCAGGTGGAACTTCTCCGCCAGTTTCGCCAGTCGCATCGCCTTGCGGTAGCCGTCGGGGTTCGCCATGCCGAAGTTCGCCGCCATGTTCTCCTCCACCGTCGCGCCCTTGTGGTGGCCGAGAAGCAGCATCCTTATCCCGCCCATCGTCGCGAAACCGCCGATCAGCCCCCGGTCGTCGTTCACGAGCCGGTCACCGTGCAGTTCCTCAAAGTCGCTGCACAGCGCCTTGATGAAGTCGAAGATGTGCGGACGCTTCGCGTCGCGCGCGAGTTTCACGCGGTCGTACGCCGCCACCGTCTTTGTCTTTGCCTTTGCCATTGAAACTCCTCCGACAGCCTTAAAATCCGAAATACTTCAGCATCTTCACTATGAATGCCTTGAGTTCCGTGCGCGGCACGATCTTGTCGATGAACCCGTGCGCCTTGAGGTACTCGGCGGTCTGAAAGTCGTCCGGAAGCTTCTGGTGGATGGTGTTCTCGATCACCCGCCGCCCGGCGAACCCGATCAGCGCGCCCGGCTCAGTGATGTTGATGTCGCCAAGCATCGCGTAGGAGGCCGACACCCCGCCGGTCGTAGGATCGGTCAGCACCGAGATGTACGGCAACCCCGCATCTTTCAGCCGCCCGATGGCCGCAGACGTCTTTGCCATCTGCATGAGCGAAAGTATCCCTTCGTGCATCCTGGCCCCGCCGGACGCAGAGCAGAGCACCAGAGGTCGGCGCTCCGCTATGGCCTGCTCCGCCGCACGGCAGATGCGCTCGCCCGTGCCGGTGCCGAGAGAGCCGCCCATGAACGCGAAGTCCATC
>CAMPAA010000128.1 GCA_946631345.1 uncultured Verrucomicrobiota bacterium | reverse complement strand
ATCAGTTCGATGGCTGAAGTCGCGTCAGATGCGCTTGAGGTGTTGAACGCCAAGGCAGCCAATGGGCGGCTTTCGGTGGCGGAGTGCTATGTGCTCGGACTTGATCCCCAAAAGGAGACCGACGACTTCCGCATCACATCGCTACCGATGAATGATGACGGTACGCCCGACCTGGAAAACATAGTGTTTGAGCCCCCGTGTGAGCAATGGAACGTCTCAGGTGCAACATGGAAGCTGAAAGGCAAGGCGAACTTGTCTGATAAGGACTGGGTCGATGTGCCGAAGGAAGGTAACCATAGCCTCAGGTTTTTCAAGGTGGAGGTCGAGCTGCCGTAGGTCACGGCGGCAGCATGACATTCCCATGAAAGGACACGCCCTGCCATTTTCGCGCCCTGCCATTGATGCGCGATGCCGGAATTATGCTATAATTGGCCGCCAAATGAATGGAGGCTGCCATGGCAAACGACAATGAGGCGAACTACGCGAAGATAGGCGCGTTCATCCTGGCTGGGATCGTGCTGATCGCCGGCGTGCTGGTCTATCTTGGCGGCGCTGGCGGAGAGAAGCGCGAATACCTTGTGGAAACCTATTTCTCGAACGACGTGAGCGGGCTGGATGTCGGAAGCGCCGTCAACTTCCGCGGGGTGCGCGTTGGCGGCGTAAAGGCGATATCCTTCATCGGCGCGGAGTACGACGACGTTTCGCCCAAGCAGGCGCGCAACATCTATGTGCTCATGGCGCTCGACTCCAAGCTCTGCCGGATGTCGGCCAACGACGACCCCGCGCGTTTCGTGAAAAGGCTGCTTGACCATGGTCTGCACGCCACGGTCACGGCGTCTGGGATCACGGGGCTTTCCCACATCGAGATGAACTTCCCCAAGACCGAGATAGTGGACGAGCCCGTTTCCTGGCATCCTCGCCATCAGCTGATTCCGCCGGCCCCGTCCATCCTCGAGAGCGTGGCCGACGGGGCGGCAAAGATGCTTAGGCAGCTCAACAGGATGGATTTCGCGGGCGTATGGAGCAACGTCGTGCGACTCACCGGCAGCGCCGCCGACATGTGCGAGAGCGCAAACGGGCTGATCGAGTCCCAGCGCGGCCACATAGGGGAAACGCTCCACAACCTTGACGGGGCGGTATCCTCCCTGCGCACATTTGCGGAGTCGATCAGCGACAACCCGTCGCTTCTCCTGCGTCCGCGAGATGCCGATCCGCTCCCGGAGACGCGGTGAGCGGCGGCCGCTTTATCAAAGCGGCCCTGCCAATTGCCGCTCTGCCATGTGCGGCGCGTTGGGGGAAACGCGCCCTACCGTTTGGAGCCTGACTGTGGTATAATGTGCGGCATGAAAAGAAATGCATGTCTGAGTGTTTCCGTATGTATGGTGGCCTTGTGCGCCGGGGCGGCGTTCCGTCCTCCGGCTGTGCCGCTTGTTTCCGTCGAGCCGCATTTCAGCGTATGGAGCGCGGCTGACAGGCTCTACGAAAAGGATACGACCCACTGGGGCGGAGCTGTCCAGCCGCTTACCGTCCTTCTCGCCGCCGACGGCACGACATACCGCCTTTGCGGTCATGGCCGGCGCGAGACGCTTGAGCATCCCATCCTGCCGCAGACCGGATGCCGCGTTGGCGCGACGACCACGTCGTACCGTTTTGCGGACGGCAAGGGGCTTTCCGCCGAGATCGACTTTATCAATCCGAGGATGACCGACGATCTCGATGTGTTTTCGCGTCCCGTCACATACATTGTCGTTCGCGTCGAGGGGGCGAAGGATCACTCCGTGAGCGTATCCATCGGAGACGCATGGGCTACGAACGACGACAGGGCAAAGATGGCCTGGGCCACCAATGATGTCGCTGGCGTCCGGGACGTGTCGGTAGGCCGCGCCGAGCAGTCGCCGTTCTCCATCAGGGGCGACCGGAAAAGGGCGAACTGGGGCAGAGTGCATCTTGTCGGGCCTGTCGCCGACGGTGCGGCCACGCGGTTCCTTCTTGCCTACGACAACGTGAAGAGCGTCCGCTTCTTCGGCGAGGAGCTTGTGGATTGGTGGGCGCGCGGCGGAAAGACGTTCGCGGGCATGCTCGCCGAGGCGATGGGCGACGCCGCCCGGATCGAGGCCAAGTGCCGTGAGTTTGACGCGAAGTTCCGCGCCGACATGGAGAACGTGTGCGGCGGGAAGTACGCCGACATTGCGGAGCTTGCCTGGCGGCAGAGCTTCGCCGCGTGCAAGTTTGTCGCCGGCCCCGGCGGCGAGCCGTTCATGTTCTCCGCCGAGAACGATTCCGGCGGGATGATCGGCACGACGGACGTATTCTATCCGCAGTTCCCGCACCTGCTCATGTCGAGCCTCACGCTCGCCAAGGCCACGCTCGCGCCCACATGCATCTACGCGGCATCCACGAACTGGCCCTACTCCTACGCGCCGCACGACCTCGGGCTTTTCCCGGTGGCCGAGGGGCAGTACTACGGCATGAAGAAGGGGCAGTCGGTGGGCGGCGGAACCGACGACACGTTCCGCATGCCGGTCGAGGAATGCGGAAACATGCTGATCCTCCTCACGGCCGTCGCGCAGGCCGAGGGCAACGCCGATTTCGCCGGCCGCTGGTGGGGCGAGGTGTCGAAGTGGGCGGAGTACCTTTCGCGGTTCGGGTACGATCCCGGCAACCAGCTCTGCACGGACGACTTCGCCGGGCACCTCGCGCACAACGCGAACCTCTCCGTCAAGTCCATCGTCGCGCTCGCCGGTTACGCACGCATGGCTGATATGCGCGGCGACCGCTCAGCCGCGGCGAAATACCGAGCCATGGCCGAGGGAATGGTGCCGAAGTGGATGGAGGCGGCGAAGGGCGGCGCGTTCGGCGGCACCCGCATCGCGTTCGACCGCCCGGGCACGTGGAGCCAGAAGTACAACCTCGTGTGGGATGGAGTGCTTGGCCTCAACCTCTTCCCGCCGCAGATCGCCGAGGCGGAGCTCAAGACGTACCGGGCCGTCGCGCAGACCTACGGCGTTCCGCTCGACTGCCGCAAGATGTACACCAAGGCTGACTGGATCGTGTGGTCCGGAACGCTCACGGGGCGGCGCGAAGACCTGCAGTTCATGGTTGACGGGATTTACCGTTTCCTCGACGAGACGCCGGATCGCATCGCGTTCTGCGACTGGTACATGGCCGATTCCGGCCTCTATCGCGGGTTCATCGCCAGGAGCGTGGTCGGAGGCGTGTTCATGCCGGTTCTGCGCCGTCCCGACCTCGTGCGCAAATACCGCAACCCTTGAAAGTGCTGCTGCATTCCTGCTGCGGGCCATGTGCGTCGGCCTGCGTGCCGCGCCTCAAGGACTGTGGCCATGCCGTGACCATGTTCTTCTCGAACTCGAACATAGGTACGCGCGAGGAGTTCGAGCGGCGGCTCGCCGCGGCCCGCAGGCTTGCAGAGGCGGACGGCGTGGAGCTTGTCGCGGACGGCTACGACCACGCCGACTGGCTCCGCGCAGTCGCCGCCGGCTACGAGAGCGAACCTGAGAAGGGGCGGCGCTGCGAACGGTGCTTCCGATACAGCCTCGCGCGCACGGCGGCCTATGCGGCGGCGCACGGATACGAGGCGTTCACCACGTCGCTCACGGTGAGCCCGCACAAGCCGAGCGAAAAGGTGTTCGCCGCCTCGGATGACCCCAGGTTCATGCGGGAGAACTTCAAGAAGCGCGACGGCTTCATGCTTTCAGTGCGGCGCTCCGCTGAGCTTGGGCTTTACAGGCAGCCGTACTGCGGATGCGAATTCTCACGGCGGGGATTGGAGGAAGGTCGTGCTTCTCTCACTGAACGGACTTGAGGTGGACTGCATCATCGGGGAACTGCCCGACGAGCGCACCAGGGCGCAGCGCCTTACGGTGGACGTGGAGCTGACGGTCGGCGACGCGGCGGCGGCCTCCGACGAGCTTGCCGACACCGTGGACTACGCTGCGCTGGCGGAAAAGGTGCGAGCAGCGCTGACGGCGGCGAAATGCCGCATGATCGAGCGTGCCGCAAAGATCGTGTGCGACGTGTGCCGCGAGGATCCGAAGGTGCGCGCCGTGCGCGCGCGGGTGACGAAAGCCGGTGCCGTGGCGCACCTCGGCTCCGCCTCTGCTGAATATTGCTCCGGAACGCCGTATGATTTTCCAGAAAAATAAAAAGGAAAATAATCGTTGCATTTGCGTCCGTGAAATGATATCATTCGGGCCGTTTATGGGAAAGGTGTATTCATATATCGCAATTTGCACCCTGTGGCTGTGCTGCGGGGGCTGTTCCGCGCTGCGCTCTGCGCTGTCTGGCAATGAGCCTGAGAAGGGGGTCGATGCAGATGTGCTGGCCACCTATTTCGACGGGCCGAAGGTTCGGCCTGGCGTGGCTCTCGCGATTTCCGTCACCGCATCCGGATTGAGCGGGCAGGCCGCGAAGCAGTACTTTGTCGATGCCGATGGCTACATCGCGATGGAGCTTGTCGGGCAGATCAAGTGCGATGGGCTTACGCTTGTCGGGCTTCAGCAGAAGATAGCCTCGGCTTACAAGGAGTATTTTCTCGATCCGCACGTGACGGCCACCTTCATCTACCAGGCGGGCGGCGGGATGGTGTCGCCGTGGGGTACGGTGACGGTTCTCGGCGAGGTGAACAAGCCTGGGCCGGTCGATGTGCCGTCCACGATGGATTTGCGGGTGACGCGTGCGCTTCAGCTTGCGGGCGGCGCGACGGGTCTGGCGGACAAGGCCAACATCCGCGTGACGAGATGCGACAAGGACGGAAAGCAGACTAAGACGAACGTCGACCTAATCGAGATCGGCAAGGAGGGCCGGCCCGACAAGGATATGCTGCTACAGGCCGGGGATGTGGTCTGGGTTCCAATGAGCTGGTATTGATTTGAAACTTCGAAACGGAGGAAACCGAAATGAAGAGAATACTGATGGTGATGAGTGCGGTTGCGGGAGTGCTTATGCTCTCCGCGGAAATGCCGCGTAGCGAATGGCATGCCAAGGTCGGCGATTGCGCGCTCGACCCTGCGGCACTGAAGGCGACGATAGCGCAGCTGTCTTCGGCTGACAAGGCGGCGTTCCTTGCCGAGGTCAATGCCGCGATTGAGAAGATGCCGGGGAGTGACGAGGTGAAGGCCGCGAAGTTCCTGGCGGCAAACCGGGCGGCTGTCGCCGGTGCGGGCGCGGCGGATCGCGCGGCGGTGCTGGCTGAGGTTTACGCGACTGTTCCTCCAGAGGCGCTCACGGTGATAAACGAAGAGTTTGCCAAGAGTGAATTCTCCCGTCCGTCCACCATGACGGATGCCGAGTACACGAGCATCGTCGAATCTACGATGGCGAAAATATCCCAGCGCACGGCTACTGCGGAGTCGGGAGCGGTCCGCGCAGGCTTCGCCGGATTGATGTTCATCCGCGCGGCGGGTTCGGCGGCCGATGCCGCGACTGCTGCGGCTGTCGCAGCTCTGCCGAGCGATGTGCAGTCGGACGCGAAGGGTTCGTGGTTCCCGTCGGCTCTGGGGCAGAACGGCACGCCCACGTATGATCCGATGCTGGCACCGGCTCAGGCGGGTGACGAGCCGAACCATGCCTTGGTGGTGAATCTCACGCAGCCGCAGACGCTCGATTCCATGCTGGCCGATCTTCAGGCGGGTCGGAATGTTTCGAGCGGTTCCTACGGCAGCACCATGCACATAGTCGCAAACGGCGACGATGGCACAATCGCCGGCATCAGCCGCGTGCCCCGCGACCGTATAGCCAATTCTACGATTTCCGCAAGTGCCCTCTCTGGCGATCCGGCCGATAGCGGTACGTATGTGCCCAACCCGTACTACACGAACGGGCGAGGCTCTAAGACGGGAACCGTGGTCGATGATGAAGGCAGCGGCGGTGGCGGTGGATGGCGTCCTACGCCCGAGCCTGGCCCGTATTGGCTTCAGAGGCTTTGATCGTTCACATTAACCGGGAGTAGAAAATGAACTTCAAGTCAAAGATTGCTATGGTTCTTGCGGCTGCGTATTCTGTCGCCGTGGCCCAGCAGGGTGTGACAAAGCCGCAGACAGAGTCCCGCCCGACCGGATTCAGGTTCTTCAACAACCACCTGACGATCAAGCCGTACGTGTCTCTTACGTACACATACGACTCCAATGTCGACACTACGCACCATTCGGTGGACGATTCGATCTTTGCCGTAATGCCCGGCGCAGATTTTGAGTGGCGCGGGGAGAGGTGGGCGCTCACGGGATCGCTCTGGTACCGCTACCGTTACTTCTGCGAGTACAACCATGACATGGGCGAGAACAGCTATGGCGAGAATCTCGCATATACCTATACCTCCTCTGCGAAGAACGAGAAGGGGTGGACGCTGATGCTTTCCGAGCGGTACGGCTTCTTCAACCAGTCCGATGATATCACGTCAAAGAACGGGCGTGGCGTGTGGCGCGACCGCGAAACGCTCGACATAGCCGGCGTTCTGGAGCGCCGCTTCACCGAGCGTTGGCACATGGATGTGCAGGGGCAGTACAGCTGGCTGGACTACAAGAACGACACCGGTCACTACGCGCCACTCTACGGCTGGAGCCAGTATTCGGCAGGAGTGCAGGCTGGCTATGCCGCCTCCAAGTGGACTGATCTTCTCGTTGCGGCAGGGTACTCCCGCTACGACCAGAAGACGAGCAGCCACGGATATGCGCTGAGCCGCAATTACAGCAACAACTCAGACGCGTATTCCATCCAGGCCGGTCTCGGATCTCACATGACCGAAAACATCACCTATCGTGCGTTGATGGGCGCTTCCTGGTTCGACTACGGTAACGCCGGCGATACCGAAAGCGGTTGGACGTATACGCTTTCCGCGAACTGGCGGATCCATCGGCAGGTTCAGCTCTCGCTCCTCGGTTCGAGCTTCTATCAGCCGTCTGAGCGCTATGTGGGACAGGCCATCAAGGTATACACGCTCTCTGGCGGCGTTTCCTACCTTACGCTTGGTGACCGGTTGAACCTCAACGCGAACATTTCTTGGCGCTATGAGGAGAACTGCTATTCCGACGATGCCTATACGCGTCGGCAGAACTACGATGAGTCGTGGCTTTCCGCGCGTTTGGGAGCTGATTACTTGGTCAATCGCTGGATGAGCGTATTTGCGAACGTCATCTGGGAAGAGGAATGGACCGGAAACGGCAACAACGATTACGATTACGACCGTGTCCGCGCGACGTTGGGTGTACGCTTCCACTACTGATAAGGCATGCTTTTTCAGAACATTTCAAAATACGGGCTTGCAACCCATCTTGCGCTCGCCGCCGCCTTGCCGGCGGCGTTGGCGCAATTTGTCTCGGTCGGCGCGCTTTCCTCGGCTATGCTCTGGGTTTCGCTCTCGGCTGTCATCTGGTTGCTGATCGAGCCGTCAGTGCTATCCGGGGAAACGGTTTCGGGTGCCCGTGCTCGGGTGCTTTCCAGGATGCGGCGAGACCCCATGAGCTGGTTTTTCCTGGTGGCGGTTGTTTTTGCGCTGGTTCGCTGGCTCAACTCTGGTGTACGCCTTGCTTTTGACGCCGAGACATCCACATGGGCGGTGCGGGAGGCGGGCATTTCGTTTCTGCCTGCTTCGTCTGGCGATGCGGGGCTCTTTCCCCTTGCGCTTGCCGTTTCAATCAGTGTGGTGGCCATTGGCGTCAAGCATGCGCTGGGCCGGAACGCCAGGATCTGGTTTGGGATAGCCGCAGGCGCCATTGCTGCGATCGGTGGCTGTGCCGCAGTGGTGTGCGTTGGTGCGGGCATGGAGCCGATCGCCTCGTCCGCTCTGGCGGAGATTGGCGCCGCCAGTTTCCACGGTTCGCTTTACGCGCTTTTTCTCCCGATCGCCGTAGCCTGTGGCATTCAGGCGGAGGGCTGCGGCATGACGAAGACGAGGCTCGTGTTCGCATGGGCTGTTGCGGGGAATGGCGTAGGCGCATATTTCTTTCTTCCGGCTCTCATCGGGGTTGCCTACCTTGCAGTTTCGGTTTTGGTGGCGGCAATTGCGTTGGCCATCCTTAATCGCCAGTACGGGGCGGCGGCGATGGCGCGCGCGGCTTCGATGCTCGCTTTCGGCATCGTCATAGCCGTCTTTTCGTCGATACTTCCTTCCTATGCCAATATCCAGAAGGCCAAGATGGCTGGGCTGGAGGTTGAAAAGGCTTTCCCCCCTGCATTGGCTGACAGAAACGAGGCGCTTGCCCGGATCGCCAAGTGCATATGGCTTACTCAGCCGTGGTGCGGCGCTGGCATAGGGGCGTTCTCTCTTCAGGCGCCGTTTTTTGCCGCAAAAGACGATTGGGCCGTGCTTCCGCCGCAGCCATCGGTCGGTTCAAACGGTTTCTTGACTCTCATTGCCGAGCGCGGGATAGCAGGTGCCTTGATGTGGGCGATTGGCATCGGTTTCATGCTGTACTTCTGGGTTGTGCGCCTGATCGGGTCGGTTGCTTGGCAACGTCAGCAGGACGAGGGGCGCTCATGGTTTATGAATGTGCCGGCTGTGGTTTGGGCGGGGCCGCTTGTTCTGGCGGCATGCGTTGCGGACGCCTTTTTATCGTCCGGTTTTCCGCTTACGGCGTTGCCTATGTGCGTTGCAGCGGCATTGCCGCTTTCGGCGGCGTCATTCCCGAAAGTCAAGCGCAGCGTGTCCAACGAAGAGAAAGAGGGGTGAGCAATGGCTTCTGAAAGCCCAAAATATGGTGGAAAGCCGATCTATTACGGTACGTCCAGAAAATCGCCGGTATACTATGGTGCGTCAAACATGCCATACTACTACGGCGGCGGTGGCGGTCATTACGGTCAGGCTCCGTACTATTATGGCGGCGGCGGTGGGCAGGATCCCGATTCGCTTGTTGGCACGA
>CAMPAA010000127.1 GCA_946631345.1 uncultured Verrucomicrobiota bacterium | reverse complement strand
GTTTTACCGTTCACCCAAGTACGCGCTTTTGCTGTTCGGCGTCGTAGCGGTCGCCTATGACGGGGATGGACTCGACCGCACGTTCAAGTTCGGCGATGTCACCGGCGGAAAGCGTGAAGTCAAGCGCCGAGACGGACATCGCAGCGCGCCCCGAGCCAAGAACCAGATCCGGAAGTGAGCCGACCGGCGCTCCGTCTTCGGCCCGCAGGCTCTGTACGTTGCCAGCGGCTTCCGTCCGCGCAGCGAACGCCGCCACACCTGCGACAGCGCCAATGCGCTTGATGAAATCTTTCCTGTTCATTTCCTGTTTCCTCGTGTTGTTCATTTGGAGCGCACTCCATGTCAAGCGCAGTGAAAAAGGCCGCAGATGTACTTCCCGGCCGACCATACCGCAATGTAGGCACCTACCGAATGGCTCCACAGCCGGCCAAGCAGCGCGGAGGCGGAGACGCCTGTCGTGCACACGATCCATGCAAGCACCCCGGCGATGTTGCACGCGAGGATGAGCGTCCATGAGAATATGCGCCCGTACTCCTGCACGTCCGGCTGCGTCTGCATGAGCGAACGCAGCGTGAAGCATGCGTGGAAGCACCATGTGAAGCCCACCGCGAACATCCACAGCCACGGTGCCGGGAGCGGCGCGCCGGGATGCGTGAAGTGCATGACGGCCCGCACGGCCAGAGCGATCCCTACAACGACCATGGTCCAGAACGGGAAGAAGTACGGGGCCAGCGTGATCCACACGTTGGACTTCGTGAGCTGCACGCTTCCGCCCCTTGCGCCGACCTTGAGGTTCGATACGCGCGCGCCGAACGCAAGCCCCCACACCGCATGGGTCAGCTCGTGGCCGAGCACATAGAGCCGCACCGGATTCGGCACGGCCACCCACACCACCATGAACGCGACAAGGCCGGCAAAAAGCGCGAGCGCCTCAGCGGAGAACAGGCCTGCGGAGGCGCTGGCGGTCAACGAAAACGAATCTACAAACGTGAGGCACAGCGCCCACACGAAAGGGAAGCACAGTATCGCCGCCACCAACCGTGCGAACCGCGCCATGCGCCCACCTCAGTTGTCGAACACAAACACCAGTTCGCCCGGGAACACGCGGCGGTTCTCGCGCGCAAGACCCTCGACAAACTCACGGTCGGTACGGAATCGGCTCTGCTTCTCGCGCACCGCCGCGATCTCGTCGTTCTTCATGTCGATGCGGCGCTGGAGATCGCGCTTGGTCTGCTCCAGACCAATCGCCTGACGGTACTTCGGCACCGCGATCATCAGCCCCGTCGCGACTATCGCGGCGAAGATGACAAAGAAAAGTCCCTGAAAAAGTTTGTCGATCAAGCCCTGCTCTCCTCGATGGTTTGGTTGATGCGCGTATTAAATCACAAACCGGTCTCCAATGTCAAGAGAACTCTCAGGAATTCCGATGCGCTCCATGCCTGCGCCCTGCACCCCTTCTGGGCATGCGGCGCATCGCCGTCGGCTATCTCCGACAGATGGCAGAGGCACTCGGTGTTGAGGTTTTCTACCGCGCCGGCGAGCAGCGACCCGGCCTGCCTGCGCGACAGAATCCCGCACTTTGCCGCCGCCTCCGCGTAGAGCGGCATGGGCCACGCCCACGCCGTGCCGTTGTGGTACGCCGGCTTGCGGCAGGAATCCTCGTCGCCGGCATACGAGCCCCGATACTTTGCGTCGTCTGCGGCGAGGGACCGTATGCCTCCAGGGATGAGCAGCCGTTCACATGCGCGCAGTATCGAGGAGCACCCTGCATCCTCCGCACCGAGCGCGCCGAGCGTGATCAGGAAAAGCTGGTTTGGGCGAACCGAGAAGTCAGGCGTGGCCTGCGCGGCAGGCTCACCATGCCATGCGTCCAGGCAGTCGGCGAATCCGTCGGGGCCGGCGAAGTAGCGCGCCACGCTGGCCGCGGCGCGGTCGGCCAGGGCGTCCCACTTGCCGCCAACGAACCGCAACGCGGCGATCCACATCGCCTGAATGTCCACAGCGTAGCCGCAGCGCGGCGTGCAGGCCGGATAGTTCGTGTCCATCCACGTAAAGTGCGACGGCGACCACACAAGCCCGGACTCCTCGTCCATGCGTATGCCGTTTGGCGTGCCCTTGCGGTAGTTCTCCAGTATGGACTCCACGGTACGCCGGAACATCCGGCGCGAGGCGTCGCACCTGCGCAGCTGCCTGACCTTCGCGCTCCACTCCTTCACGCACAGCGCGAACCACAGCTGCGCATCTACGGTATCGCGGTTTCCGGCGGTCTCGCCGTAGATTATGTTCGGAAGCGTGCCGTTCTCCTCGAACGCCGCGAACGCTGCAAGTATCTTCTCCGCGTCGTCGAGCCGCCCTGCCGCGATGGCGCCGCGCAGCACGATGAACGTGTCGCGCCCCCAGTCGAGGAACCAGGGATAGCCCGCGATAACCGTCTTGTTCTCACCGCGCCGCACCAGGAACAGATCGAGCGACTCCATGAGTCCGGCAGCCAGCGGCACAGGCTCCTTCCGGACCGGCGCCCCCTCTGGCCATTCCGCCTCCGCATCACCGTAGCGGCACACGATATCCGCGCTCTCCTCCGGCAGGAGGTCGCACGCGATCCATCCGGGCGAATACAGGTCGCCGCAAGGTTCCTGCCCACGCTCCGCCTCGTCCGGATGCGGCACGGAATAGCACCACTGCGGCTCGGCGTGCAGTTCGCCGCCATGCACGTCGAGATGCACGTTCTCGGCGATGCGCGACGCGATCGCGTCCTCACCGGTGTAGGCCTTCGTCACATCATGGAAGCTGCGGCACTCGAGGTCTGGCCGGAACACGATGCGCACCTTTTCGGCGAATCCGTCCTCCGCCGCCATGCGCTTCACTGCGAGCCGGGCGGCGTTTGCGCCTGGCGCAAGCTCCAGCCTGAACGCGAACGGCACCGAGCGCCCCATGCCTGCTGGCACGCAGAACCGCCACTCCGCGAATCGCCCGCCGGGGTCGGCGAAGAACCCTGTCGAGGAGTCTGCGGCGATCTCATGCGAATAGCCCTCGTACTGGAGCCATGCGCGGCAGCGAGTCCACGCCACCACGCGGTCGGACGGGCAAGCCGGATTTGGGTTCGCCGAGAACATCGAGTCGTACTGCGAGCGGATTTCGCCCCAGCGGAGCGGCAGGAACGCATCCGCGCCGGCGCCGTTCGAGAGGCACGTGCGCAGCGTAGGGTCGCGGCGAATCTCGTCGCCTGTGACGTAAAGCTTCATGCGCGCCAATTCCGGCGGCGGCAGAACGAGCAGCGCCGAGCGAGTGCGCCTCACGCCGTCCGGCGTGAACACGGCCAGCTCAAGCGTCAGGCGGCGCGCGCGCGTTCCGTCGCCGGCGTACGGCGGCACTTCGGGAAACGCGCGCTCCCCTTCGAGGATAAGTGCGCGGTAAGGATGTTCGCACTCTATCCGCAGCCCCATGCCGTCCGGCACGCACACCTCGCGCCGGGCATCCTCCGGCCAATGCCAAGCCACGCTGGACCGGGCGGTCGTTTGACCTGGGTCAAACGGTCGTGCGACCTGGGCCGGAGGCTCGTCCGGCCTTGGCCGCAGCTCCACTCCAAGGCAGAGAAACTCGCCTGGGCCGAGCGTGAGCCCCTGCCGCAGACCGTACGTTCCGCCGCCAAGCAGATTCGCGCATTCCCCTTCCGGGAAACGTTCGCCATCCCAGTGCGCCTGCACCGCCTGGCCGCAATCGAGGTTCGCAAGCACAAGCACCCGCCATCCGGCTGATTCGCGCAGCACCGCGAGGAAGTTGCCGCCGCCTCTCTGTACAAGCTCCTGGTGCGATGCGCCGGCGAATGCCGGATGCTCCAGCAGCAGATGGTTGAGAGCTGCGATGAGATCGACCATGTTATCTTCGGCTCCCCAGTTGAGGTCGTTCTTGCCGTGTACGTCGATCTTCTCCGTGGCGAACCACTCCACGCCGTTTGCTATGCCCCACGCTCCCTGATGGCTGAACAGCGCGGCAAGGGCCACTCTGAGCCGCGCATACGCATGGCCGCCGGCGGCAAGCCTGTTGTTGTCGTGGGTCTCGGCAAAATGCACGAGAGCGCCGAACTTCTCCGCCCTGGCGTTGGCCGAAGGCATATACTCTTCAAACTGCCGCCGGTCGTACGTCTGGAATATCTCGGAGTAGGCCCAGTCCAGCCCGGCCGAATTCAGCAGCCGGTCGGTCACCGATATGCGCCCGCCGAGGCCCTCGAGCATGAACACGGTATCGGGATACTGCTCGCGCACAGTCTGCACGATCCCGACCCAAGCCGCCTCCGGTATCATGTAGCCCGCGTCGCAGCGGAACCCGTCCACGCCCTGTCGGCACCAGAACAGGAACACGCCGGCCATGTAGTCGCGCAAAGCATCATGGGCGTAGTCCAGCTCGACAAGATCCTCCCACACTACACCCCACGCGCCCGGCGAGACGAATCGCCCGTCCGGATTGCGCCGGAACCACTCGGGGTGGTGAGTCTGGAGAGTGCTGGCCCATCCGGTGTGGTTGGCGGGGAGGTCGATGAAAAACCTTCCCCCTCTCGCGTGCACCGCGTCGATGAGCTCGCGGAACTGGTCGAGCGGAGTGGTGCGCGCGTCGAACTCCGCCATCGCCGGATCGACGGAATGGAAATCGGTGGCGGCGAACGGGCAGCCGTACTCACCCATCACGGCGTAGGTCGTCGGCACAGGGAACGGCGGAAGAGTCTGCACTATGCGGAAGCCCATGCGATCCATTATCAGCCCAAGGCGGCGGGCAACCTCGCGGAAGGACCCGAACTGGCGCGGGAACACCGTGTATATGGAATTTGCGCGCCTTGTGGAGGCTGGCGCCACCTTTACGCGGAAGTTGCCGCCCTGCGGCCACTCCGGCACCGACGAACCCTCCGGGAAAAAGCAGCATTTTCCGGCAAACACACCAATGCGCCCAAGAGGGACCTCGACCGCAAATTCGCCGGGAGCTGTCTCCCGCATCGGGATGTCCGTCCATTCTCCGCCGACATCCGTGCGGCACACGGCGCGCCCTTTCCGGGGTGCGTCCAGCGCAAACGTCACAGCGAGGCTGTCGCCCCTCCATCTCAGCAGGTAGTCGTCACAGCACGGTATCTGTTTCATTCCGTTGAAACCATCCATAAACTTATTTGAAAACTTGCGCATTTTACCATATCCCCCTTCCCTAAACAAGACAAGGGGATTTGCACCCTTATCCCAGAAGAAAGTTGCGGGGGCATGGAATGGGGAGCAAAAACCATCTGAAACGCATGGAAAGGTATCGCCGATACTCCCGACCACAAAGCCTACCACGTTGACCGTGTACTTCTTCAGCTTGGGATTCCGCCCAGATGCAGCCGATCCGCCGTTATCATGTCCTGATGCGGACGCTCCGCCGTCCGCATCCGTCGCGTACATCTTGAAACTGCCATTGAACTGCCCGTTTTTCGCAGTGTACTTGAGCTTCAGCCCTGCTACGTTGCCGTCGGGTATCGGCAGCTCGTACCGCCGCCCTTGAGCGTAAACGCGCCGTCCGCCGCCAGCTCAAACGCCATCTCCCCTATCGGTGCCTTGAACGCAATCGTGGCA
Source organism: uncultured Verrucomicrobiota bacterium (assembly GCA_946631345.1). Classification (GTDB taxonomy): domain Bacteria; phylum Verrucomicrobiota; class Kiritimatiellia; order RFP12; family UBA1067; genus UBA1731. The sequence continues at coordinate 3,305 of CAMPAA010000127.1, read as the reverse complement.
GAGCGCATTGCCCCCAACGCGCCGCCAAGCCGCGAATCCGGCGGATTGGTGCAATCAGCCCTACCATTTTGCTGGTTTCGGGCGCTTTGTCAAATCGCCCCTCCAGATGCAAGCGAAATCTTGACCTGCGCCATTTTCCGGCGACTCCGTCCTGAATGGTATGGCCGGGATACCCAGTTGGGTATGGCAGGGACACCCAGTTGGGTATGGCGCGACTAAGCCGCTTCGCAGCCCTTACGCCACCTTTGCGCGCCGCTACATCTCGTCGGAGAGCTTCAGCAGCCTGAAGGAAAGGATGTCAAAGTCAGGGCGTGGCGCAACGGCGCAATCGACGATACCGTCAAGACGGGCCTTGAAGGCGGCCCCCTTCCCGGAATCCCCCATTCTTGCGATGCGTTCCCTGCACCACTTCGCAAGCCGCTGCTCTATATGGCCCTGATACCACGCCTCCAACCGAAGCGATGGCGAAATCCGTCCCGTGCGGGGATCCTTGTACGATGCGCCATAGTCCGCGGCGCCGCCGCTGTCGTAGGAGTTGAAGCCGTCCCCGGACATGTGCGTGAGCGTGTAGAATGTCGCAGGGCCCTCGAATCCATACGCAAAGTTCCGCCATGAGATGCCGCGATACTGCACAGGCCTGTTCTGCTTGAGGTAGATCGTGTAGCTCCATATCTCCTTGCCGCTCCTGGCGTACCTCTCGGAAGCGGCTGGATCGTAGTCGTTGATTACGGGCAGGAACGGAACCAGCACATCGAACTCCTTCAGGTAGCGCGCAAGCCACTGCGTCTCGCTGCTCTTGTATGGATTCGTCCACGCCTTCAGGCCCGGATCGATGCGCCTGGCGAGCGTCGCGCCATAGAATGCGTGGGAGGCAAGCGACTTCCTGTCGTCCGGATCGCCCTGCGGCTCATCCACCGTCGAATACCATATGCGATCCAGCCCGATGCCGTGGCGTTCCCTTGCGTATGCGATGCCTGCGCGCATAGAGTCGATCAGCTGTCGTTCCTTTTCCTTGCTGTCGCGCGGATTCTGCCATCTGGGGAAAAGGGTGTAGATGAGGATGCGCACTTCATTCGTGCGGGTTCCGTTCTCCAGAATGGCCTCGACGACCTCGTCCAGCTTCGACCAGTCGCGTCTGCCGTCCGGCCCTGGATCCGGCGCAAACCATGGGGGCACCACACCGCTCACGTTGAACCTGTAATCGCGCAGCGCGCGCAGGTCAGAGGCATTGCGCACGCCATACGTCCAGCACGGCATGTCGATCTCGCGGATGTCGGCCTTGCCCACCGTCAGCTCCAGGGCGAGCGACTTCTCCTCGAACTTCGAGTAGCCGGGCACGAGCTTCAGCGTAGCCCTGTGCACGCCTGGGGACATACCCTCCGTATCCACATCCACCCACACCATCGCGGTGGACTTCGGCGGGATGCGCAGCACCGAACCGTTTGGCAGCTCGAAGATTGGGTCGGGAACTGTCGGCCCACCCTTAAGCTCCACATTGCCAACCTCGCGGAAACGAACCCGCCGCGCAAGCTCGCTTTTCTTGAAGTTCTCCGGCTTCAGCGAATAGAGTGCCGGGCGGTCTGTGAGGTTTGACACGCGGAAATGCGACACGGCCCTGCCTCCGCGCGGCCCGAACAGCTCCACCTTGCCGAGTTCGGCCTCGTCAAGCGGCGGCGGCTCGAAAGGATCGCCGCCCCAGCGTTCGCCTGACCAGAGGAATGTCGCCAAGTTCTCCTTATCAGACGGCACGGAAAGGTTCCGCCTCCTGTCTGAACTAAACATCATGCACCCAAAGCGGGCTGGATTGAACATGTCGCCCTGCACCGGCGACCATGAGCTCACCCCTCCGCAGCTTGGGCCTTTGCGGTAGATGTTGCAGCGCCAGATGCCTCCCACCCTGCCAGGCGTGCGGCCTATGGCGGCGTAAGGTATGGCCATCTCCACCTCAAACGAGCCTTTGCGCGCCTTTACGCCTGCCCTGACGCCGGATGCCTCGACCGGACTTCTCGTACCGTCCTGCCCAAAGCGCCAAACGTCGCATTTCCCTTCCATGCCGCATTCCGCAACAAGCAGCGACCTGCCGTCGAACGACACCGCCACGCCAACGCCATCCTCTTTGCCGGGAGGCTGCTGCGCGGCGCATGGCGCTATGACCACGGCATAGAGGTTCGTCTCGTCCGTAAAAACGCCGCACTGCGTCTTCAGAACCGAAAACGGCTTGCCTACCGGCTCGAAGAGGCCGTTTGTGACGGTGTTTTCGCGGTCGAACACGATGAACGGCGCAGACCAGTCGTAACCCACATAGACGTATTCGTTGACGATGCCGTCAACCACCATGGGCGTCGCCGAAACTGCGACGTGCAGCTCTGCGGCGGACGCGACCGCCACGCAAAGCACCATAGCAGTCAGCGGCAGGGCCAGTTTCGGCATGGTTCGCTTCATCGTCTTTCTCCTTTGGTTTTATCCTGTTGGAGTGAAGGGTCATGGATTCGCGTCGCGGCTGGCGCCACTACGTAGCCGTATGGTCCGAAGATGCATCTGCCCTCCGGCGTCAGCTTCCCACTCTCGAAAATGAGCAGAGATCCGGCGGCGACCCAGCGCCCGGCGGTGAACTCGACTTTCTCCGACGTGAGGTTGGCTGCAACGAAAACTGCATCAGCTCCGAGCCGTCGTACGAACGCCACTGCGCCTTTCGCCTCTCCATCCTCCACCCATTCCTGCGAACCGTCGGCAAACACCGGCATCTCGTGGCGCAGCCTGGCGAGAGCGCGGATGAGCGTAAGGCGTTTCTGTCCGGCTGGCTGGAGCGCACGTGCCCAGTCCACCGTCTTGCGGGCGCGCGCCACGTCCTCCACCGGCGCGAAGAACGTGTTGAGCGCGTTGTCCGCGATCTCATTGCCGTTGAAGACGAGCGGAAGGCCGCGCCGCAGGAGCGTAAGCGCGAACGCCGCATTGCCCGCCTCGACCGGCAGCACTCTGTCGAAACGGTTCTCCCAGGCGTCCGCCGCCGTGTCGTGGTTGTCCATAAAGCAGAGACACATGGCCCCGGTCGGCAGCTTGGCCTCGTAGTCGCGCACCTTATCCATGATGACCGGCAACGTCATATGCTCGGCAGTGCTCGCCGGTGCCAGATGGCCGCGCAGCCGTCCCCAATGCCAATCATAGCAGGCGTCGAACGCCTTCTCCAGCCATTCAGGCTTGATACCCTCATTTATCATGACGAGGTCTGGCTTCACCTTTTGGCACTCCGTCACGGCCTCCACCCAGAAGTCGATCGGCACCTGGTCGCCCACGTCGCAGCGGAA
>CAMPAA010000126.1 GCA_946631345.1 uncultured Verrucomicrobiota bacterium | reverse complement strand
CCCGGACGGCACAGCACCATGTTGGGCTTCCAGGCGTCCGAAATGTAGAAGATGTTGTTGCCGGTCTTCGGCGTCTTCACGTCCTTGAACTCAAACCATTCGTAGCCCTCGCCCTTTGCGGGCGGGAACTCGCCTTTCCAGGTGTGCTTTGCAGAGGGGCGGTCGTAGATTCCAAACTTGAGCGGCGGGCCGAAGGGGCCGGCGTTCGCCTCGTCCACGGGAATACGTACCGCCTCGCCGCAGGGACTTTCCGCGTCCTTCACAAGCTCGGCGGGGCCCTTCCCGCAGTCAAGCGCCTTGGCGTCGAATATGAACGCGCCGTCCACCTCGCGCGGGGTGTTGAGGCGGAAGCGCATCATCGAATTCTGAGACTTGCGGGCGCGACGCACGCGATCAAGCCGCTTCGTGTCGTCCTTCACGAGCGTTTCGGCCTCGTCCCATAGCGCGGCCATCTTTTCAAGGTCGGACATCATGATGAAGTCGAACTTCTCCGCCTGCGGCATGAACGTAAGGAATCCGCCACGCGCCTTGCGGATGGCATCGAGATGCCGCCGCGTTTTTAGGATGGGCTTGCCTGCCGCTCCAAAGTACCGATCCATGAAGTCCACGATGAGCGCGGTGCCGTCCTGATACGGATCCTCGAAGAGCCGCGACTCAAGGTAGTACTTGAGCTCGTACATGTCCGTATACGGATATTCATGCTCAAGAAACACGCCGAACACGTTGTTCTCGTGGAACGTCCTGAACGTGTCCGCGTACGCGAACTCGCTCGCGAACGGGAAGAACACGGATGGATTCACGAACGATATCGCATAGTCCCAGATGATGAGGTTCTTCGCAATCGCACGCCACGACTTCAGGAAATCAAGGAACTCATGGTTGTACGGATCGGTGAGGGGCGCGGCCTGGTTGGAGCGCGTGTCGCAGAGTTTCACGATCACGTTGCCGCGCGGCTTCACCCCGCCCTTCGGCGGCGGCTCGGAGTAGAGGTAGGTGAGCATCGAGAAATACAGCTCGGGACGCGTCTTCGCGATCTCGTCGGCGATCTCGTTCACGAGATTGAGGTAGAACCCGGAGAAGCCGTACTTCGCCACCTCGGCCATGCACTTTTCGCACTGGCAGTATTTCTTGGAGTCGTTCATCGAGAGCTCATAGACACGCGGCGCGGGTACGCCCTTTGCTTTCGCCGCCGCGTCTCCCTTGGCGATGTTCTCGCGCAGAACCTTCAGGAGCAGCGCACGCACTTCGGGGTTGGAGATGCAGAGCTGCCCGCTCTCCACGCCACCCGTGCGCTTCCCCTCCCAGAGCGAAAACCATTCGGGATGCTCCTGACCGTACTTCTTCCAGGGGATCATGCGGTCGAACGTGTGGCAGTGGTAGGGAGGACCGTAGGTGAACTCCCCGCCCCATTCCTGCGGAATGTGCGCGTCGCCGTTGCGGTTCAGGCGGCGCATGACCGCAAAGCGCGGCGTGGCCTTCTGGGGGTCTCCGCACCGGTAGATGTCACGGTAGCGGAACACGGGACGCCCCGTTGCGCTCAGCGTCGGCAGCGCCAGCGGCTTCGCCTCCGGCACGTCCGTGTCATCATCATTCCAGAAACGGACGCCGACAAAGTCTTCGAGGAAGTGGCTCACGGCGTATATCGCGCCATGCGAACCACCTCCATTAAGCACCACATTGCCACCAAAGGAACGGATCACCCATCTCTCGTCCTCAAGGCCGGCAAGTCCCTTCTCCTTGGCAAGCTCAGTGTCTCCGACATGAAAGACTGCCGCGTCATGTCCGCCCACCGACACTTCGCCGCCCTTCGCCGCCTGCGAAAGCCACGTCTCCAACTCCTTCGCCGCCGTGCGCTCCCACGGCTTCGGCTCGGCAGGCAGCAACACGGAGAATGGCGTGGCAGCGACGCTTCCGCACAGCGCCGCGCACACAGCCGCAATAGGCAAAATTCCGCTTCTAAGCCCTCTCATTGCGATGAAATGTAGCACACCCGCTCAGCCCTTGCAAGCGGAATCAGCATCAAGGTACATTAAAGGTACGTTAATGCGCAAGTCCGAAATCCGCAAGGGCCCCATTCGGCTTCCATAGCTAATTTCATCATTGCGGCTCCACATAGGCGACGCGGGCGATGCGGATTTCATCACTCTGCCGCAGGCGTAAGTTTAGAAATGACGCTACGCGGCGGAATCGTTACGGTCTTTTGCGCCGTACCCGTGCCATACGTGAAGGTCTGCATATCGCCGGAGATGTTGACGAGAACGATGTATCGCCTCTTGCCCGTGAAATCGCGCCACACCGCGCCGCGCACAGCAGGCATTCTAAAGCGCATGCCATCGCAGTAGTTCCCCCTGCGCTTCCACCGCACCTCGACTGTCGGCAGATCAGAAGGCATCGGTATTTCACCAATCAGCTCGCCTTCAAGGAAGAACTCCTTGCGTGCAATTCGTTCGAGGCAAAGTCGCGCCGTGAACGCCAGATGCTCCTTGTGCGCATCGTCGAGAACCCAAGTGTCGTTCCAACCGAGCTGGCACCCCCAAAGAAAGTCCTGCCCCTGCTGAGCGCAATAGGAATCAAGCGAATCTTTCTCGGACTCGTTGCTACTGAAATAGACTGTGTAGCCAGAATAGACTGCAGGCAACACCGGCACATCGTCAAACGCATGACCAAACCATGTGAGATGCGCATCGAAACTGTCCATGTACGGCTCGGCGGCATTCTCGGACGTGAGCGCGACGCCGCGCTTGACTGCATTCTCGCGAATCGGTTTCATCAGCTCACGATAACCATCCGTCCAGTGCGAGCCGCCGCCAAGCGGATGACCATGTGTCCTGTCGTGGCATGGTGCGGGCGTCGATGCCGAAATCTGGTCAAGATAGATAGCGTTTACTCCGATCTCGTTCTCTAACCGGTCGCAGAGCGCATCCAACGTTTGCTGCCATGGCTTCATCATCGGGCACATCACCGCGAATTTGCGCCCGGAACCGTAGTCCTCCAGCCTGACAGCCCCGTCAGGATTCTTGCAGGCGAACGGAACCGCATTTGAATAGCTTGCAAGACCATTATCCCACAGACGCCCGTTTATGTAGGGCATCACGAGCACGCCTTTCCCCTTCAGCCACGCGACCGTCTCCTTCATGCCGGCGCGTTCGGGAAAAAGTTCGGGATAGTAGTGGTCAAACGGACCCTTATGCCAGCAGTACCAGTGCAGCCCAAGCGGAACGCCTGGCAGTTCGGCCATTGCCCGCGCCATGAAGTTCGACACCTGCTCCGGCGCACTGTTGCGCCAGTCGCTTTTTATCCAGTATCCGACATTCCCCAGCTGTCGATTGAAGTCGGTGCGCGCGGCAAGCGGTCCCTTCGCCGCCCACTTCTGCTTTGTTGCCCAAGCGCGGTAGCGCTTTGCCGCAGTCCACCAATCGCCCGCAAACGATGCTGTCTCGACGGCAAAGTCGGGGGCATTTGCCGCACCGGGCATACCTTCGTCTGGACAGCGGTAGCGGATGCCAACGTCAAGTCCCGCCATGTCAAACACCTTCTCCTGCCCCTTGCCGTCCAGTACCGTCACCTGAAGCCCCGTGCCGCCCAGCATGAACGCGCTCATCTGCACCTGCGCCCCCATGCTGCTCGGATAAAGGATTGGCCCACCGCCCGCCTGATACGACTTGACAAGCCGCCCGCCCCAGTTCCCCTTTGGCACCAGCACATCAGCCCTGCGGGGCTTAACGACGTTACGTAGAATTGGATACGTCGTCTCGGCAAGTCCCCACCGCTTGCTGCGGTTCTTGACGGCAAGCCGCCATTCCGCCGCAGTGCTATTTTGCATGAGCGTTACAGTGGCCTGCACGTCCACAACGCCCGTTTCGTCGCCAAGCGACAGCCCGCACCAGTCGAACACGAGCGCATCGTCTTTGTGCGTAACCTTATGTTCGCACGGCGCGATGTTGTCGATTGTGAGCGCATTCGTCGGCGAACCGTCCTTCCAGAACGTGAGCGACCAGAAACCCGCACGTCCCGGTTCGGAGCCGCAGAATGCCGCTGGATCGGGATTGACTTTGTTCTCGATGCCGATACAATTGAAGCCACGTTCCGCAGAATCGAAAGCAAGACGAATTCCCCTGCCTTCAAGAAGCACGGCATCAGATGGGATATTCATCGGCTCTGTCGGCACCCACTGGAGATCGTCACGGAATATCTTCACCTGCGGCCTTACGCCGGCAAACGAACGGTCAAACCCGTCACGGCTCTGCAACGGCCCGAAGTACAGAAGCGCGGAGCGGTCAAGCACAGTTGTCTTCCATCCGTCGCGCTGAGCGAGAAGATAATATACGAACGACGACGAGGCATCCCAGCCGACAGCGCCAAAGATTGACGCGGCACCTACTGCGTTCGTGCCATCCGTGAGTGCCACCCAGTGATCGGAAAACGTGCGGCTCGGCTTGCCTTTCTCCTGAAACGGCGCCGGCGCGTCTCCTGCCTTCGTGAGATAGGTGGAATAGCGCGGCACATCTCGCGGCCAGCTCATCGCCACAGTCCACGCCTCAGCGCAAACCTTGTCCGCGTTCTGACGGCACAGCAGATCAACGCGCACCAATGGCGACCATGCCGAATAGATGTAGCGATAGACGGCCTCGATGTCAGCAACCTTTGCCTTGACTTCAACCACGGCGCGTAGCGACGAATTGAAGACGAGCCGTGCCGCCGAAGTGCCGTTGCTCCGGATTGGCTTGGCATCTGCGCCGCCCGACGCATTCTTGCGTACGAACTGATCCATGAAGAAAAGTCCGTCGTCCGCCGCGCCACTCTGCACGAAGCGAATCTTCTCCGGGAAGCCGCCCTTGCCGTTCAGCGGATGCTGAAGAGAGAAGAACGAGTTGCCGACCCGAATCACCTCGTCATCCGTCGCCGCCAAATCAGTCTTTGGGGCGGGCAGCCCCTGCCCGCCGCGTCGTTCGCGCAGCGTAAACCGCGTTCGTCCATCCGCCAGCCACACCAGTTCTGGACGTCCCCCTGAATTATCGAGCGTCCAAGGCACGACTGTTTCGGAGCCATCCTTGCCGACCGCAACAAGCTCTTGCGTCGCCATGCGCTTCGCCCAGCTCGCGTCGACCGGACACGACACGACTTTGGGCGCATCCGCCGCGACCTCAAACCGCCACTCCCCTGTTGCCGAAACCGACAGCGCGACGGCCCAACATGCTGCCACCATCATCAATCTGCGCATACCCTTGTTCCTTTTCTTACGACATCTTAAGATGTGCGATTATCGAATCACGAGCTTTGTGCCAAGCGGCGGTGGTGCGGTATAGACGAGCTTCATGCCGCCGACAACTGAAACCGTTCCCTTGCGTCTGTCTGGAGTATCAACAAAAACCAGGTTGTCCGCCAGACGCTGAAGCGATTCGGCGGATGCAGTGGCGCATTCGATCAACGTCGCCGTTCCGTTTGGATGCTTCCTGCCGAACGCATTGGCGTCAATGACAAGCCGCACGGGATCGACGGCATAGTCGTTTTCGTCCGCAACGATCGAAACGCCGCCCTTGACCGAAATCGGCGCGGCGGCAAATCCGTCTTCCGGCAGGACGAAGCGCACCTGCGAACCCATGCGCACCTTGAACGCTGTCGCCGCCGTACTCGAAAGAGTTATGGACGGCGCATCGCCTGCGACTGTAAGGCATGCGTTGGAGTTTATGATAGCCGCCGAAATGTAGTTTCCAATCAGAAGTTGAGAACACTTGACCGTTGCATTGCTGACATTCATCTTACTAAACGACGTATTGCCGCTCTGGCTGACACGCAACGTTGAAACGTTCAACTCCGAACCGCTGAAAACGTTTAGGACATCGTTCGTAGAGTTATAAGACGCATTTTCGGCAGACAGTCCAACGAACAATTCACCCGCCGAGAACTTCGCACCGTTCTGAAGCGTAAGCGTTGCCCCCGATCCGCCGGAAGAAGCATAGTTACAGCCGACTGCAAAATGGTCGGACGACGTAAACGTCGCATTGTCGATGACAAGCGAACCATAGTTTCCGCACTGCGTTCCATAGCCACCCCAAGCGCCACCAATGCAGTTTCCGTAGAATGTGCGCCCTAGGCTGCCAACCCAGAAGCCGGAAAAGTTATTGTTGTAATACCCCCAGCCTGTCACCTTTACGAATGCTCCATCGCTTATCGTCATGTCAACGTCATGGTGCAGGGCGAAGCCCGTCAATGTAACCTTCGTGCCGCTGTTGGCGATTGCGACCGTGCTTCTTTCAAATCCACTACCGCCAACCGCCGAACGATTGGCATGCTGTCCGGCGACCCTGAACTTTCTGCCCGAAAGCGTTGCGCCGTCTGACACTTCCAGCTTTGTGAACGGACCTTCGACCTTGACCTCGCCCGAACTGGCCAGTGTCGTGCCCGATCCCTTCACTATCAATGTTCCAGAACCTTGTCCCCACTCGCCCGTGCGCCCGACCTGAACCGACCCGACATTGAGCGTGCCGCCACGAACACTGCATTGACCTGCCCGGTATGAACCCCAGCCCTGTATGCCTTCCATGTACAGCTGTCCGCTCACTGTTAGCGCATGTCCGTCAAGAGCCAAGGCCGCATAGGCAACCTTGCCCAAAGCCCGCACATTGCCACCTTCGACCGTCAACGACGCAACCGACCTGTCGGTATCAAGCGTCACCGTCTGCACCGACCAGAGGTCATTCCCGTTTGTGAACTTCACATCGTCGCTGGCGTCCGGAATCGTCTGCGTCCGGCTGCCCGACGAGTCGAACCAGTTTCCGGCGGTGCCAAAAATGCCGCTTCCGACGGCGTCGTTCGGTCCGTGCCAAGTGAAAGTATCGGCACTCACCACCATGCCTGTCATTGCCACCACGCCGCAAAGCGCAGCTGCCGCAATCCTGTTGCTTTTTCTTGCCATCATCGTCACCTTCTCCTTTTTAGTACAAAAGATGGGCAGCAACATACCAAAGGCGGCGTCAATCCGCAATAGCGAGCCCAAAACTCGTCACCTGCACAATCTATACAGATTCATGATTGCAAAGATGCGTTCCGCCCGAAGGCTATGTCCGCATCGTCAATACAGAAAACCAAAGAGCCAGAGCGGTATCTTGTTGCCGAAACCGACTTCGACGTCATCGTTCACGACATAGCTGTCCGGAATATCGGCTATCTGCGAGAACCCTTTGCCCTTGCCTCCGATCTCGAACGTCCATTTGCCGTCCACAAGAAAGTCACCACGTTCCGTGAAAACGGCGGCATGATCTTTCCTGACCTGGCTGCAAAAAAACGTCTCGCGCAACGTTCCGATGTTTGCGTTCTGCACAAGTGCATGCATGAGGTTCGTGTTGTCGCAGTATATTTTCTCGGGCTTGGACATGTTCTTCAGCGTTTCGCCCTTCGGCGGAAGAAGCGCGAGAAGGCCGGCGCGCTCAAGCGCGGAAAGCATCTTGAGCCCCTGCGCCCGCTCCGTTCCAAGTTCCCGGTAGAGTGCGGACATGTTCGGCGTCTGCGGACAGGACGCGGCGAGAATCATCAGCATCTTCTTCGCCTTCCGTATGGTATCCTGCGAAACCTCCTCTATCCCCGGATAATCGACATCCAGCACTTTGTGGACAGTTTCAAGCAGCTGATCGAGATAGTGCGTCGGCGAACGCTTGTAGAATGGATAGAACCCGCATCTGCGGTACCTGTCAAAATACGGCAGTATCTTGACGTCCGAACAGATGCGAGACGCCAGCGGTACGTGTTCCTTCACCAGTCGGTCTAACTCGAACGGTTCATAACGGCCCACACCTTCGAATTCAAGATACTCGCGGAATGAAAGCCCACGCAACCTGTAAATGGACTGCCGACGGGACAAATCACCCCTGCCCTTGTCCAACTTCAGCAACGAAGAACCGCTATAGGCAAAGAACATGGACGGAAACTGGTCTGCGAGATTCTTGAGAAGAAGCGACCAATCCTTTCCGACATGATGAACTTCATCGAGAAACACATGCGTAAAACCATGACTGTAAAAGTATTCAACAGCCTCTATAGGGTTGTTGTTGGAAAACCACAGATTGTCAAGGCTCATGTAAATGGCCTTGTCGCTTCCCTCGCCAAATGTCTCCTTTATATGCTGGAGAATCAAAGTCGTCTTCCCTGCACCTCGTGCCCCCATGATACAGACAAGCGGCTCGTTCCAGTCTATTTCCTTCGCCAAATATCTATGAAAACTGCAATCCGTCTCGCGGATCAGTCGATTGCTTGTCCGAAAAATCGGCTCTATTCCTTCTGCTGTCATCGCACACCTCGATTCTACATGTTCTAAAAGAAGCGTGAATTTAGAACATGCAGATTCTAAAATCACACTATTTTCAGGAAGTTGAATTTCTGACGCACAGTATATCACATCGTAACTATGCCGTCAACCCGCTTCATTCCTGGAGTTTACCCATTTTTTGACTGGGCCTGACCAATGTGCTGAAGCGACGGCAGAAAGCACAGCAACCGCACGCCGCAAAGCGGCCTGAAGCCGCACACGAAAGCCCACGAACCAATAAGGCTTAAAGGGTATCGGACTGGTAATGCGCGCATCCTGCGCGTTTTGCCAGCAACGGTAGGGTGCGATGACCCCATCGCGCCGCCGGGGCCGAGACCAATTCCCTTTCTTTCCGTGTCCAAACCAGCATCGCTCTGTGACCAGACGGAGTGGCATCTGTGACCAAAAGGAGTGGCATCTGTGGCCAAAAGGAGTGGGGTCTGTGACCACAAAAAAGAATTGGCGTCATTTCAACAGTGTTCTGGCGTCACTTCTATAGTGTTTGTGCGTCACTTCTATAGAGTATTGACGCCAAAACTCATGACTGTCCGCACGCGGAAACGATTTTGTCCACAGGCGGAATCCGTTTGGCCTTATGCGGGGGGCGGAGTGTCCACATGCGGATTTCGGGGTGGCCGCACGGCAGAACGCTCTTTGGCAGACGGCGGAACGGATTTGCCCCAAGGCCGG
>CAMPAA010000125.1 GCA_946631345.1 uncultured Verrucomicrobiota bacterium | reverse complement strand
CCCCAGATGCTATTCCCCGTAAAAGGAATGCGCAATATAATACCAACAGACCCTCCCAATGAATAAACCCCATTTGTCGCTATTTCTATAGCCTATCGTTTTGCCATTGTTGCAAATCCGTCCTGATGGGACGGGCTCTGTCCCGTCCATCATATGCGGCCGACACGGAGGTCGGCCCTCCCGTAACTGCACAAACATAGCGCAGTATGCGCATTTCGGGAGGGCCGGGCGCTGTCCCGGCCAAAATCGCAGGGCGGATTGCCCCAATCCGTCGGCGTTCGTGGTCGCGCGTATGCGCCATGCCATTGCGCCGACGGATGCTAAATTATGCTATAACTGTAAAAACCTCTTGACAAAAAAAAAAAGCATTCTGATATATTACGCGCCTTTCACTTAAGCCTAATTAGGAGAGTTGAAATGGCGTTTCATAGAGACAGACGGAAAAAAAGCCGTGTTGACGAAGTATATCTTGGAATGGTTATCAATACACCGGTGAAACCATGCCGTGATGTTTTGCTTGGAATCTTGGAATGTGTGAGGTTGCATCCACAGGTGCGGCTGAGTTTCTTCCATGGCAATGCGGCTACGTCGCCGCGCAACATCGCCGATTTCGCGTCAAGTGGTCTGGATGCCCTGCTGTTCTGCGGGATGCGCTGGGAGATTGTGGAGGAATTCCTGCGTGAGATGCCTGACCATCCGCCAATCGTGGTTAACCTGTATGCTCCGCTTCCCCCGGACTCTTTCGCCAAGTTGGGCCGTGGAGGTACGGTTGTGCTCGACAACGTGGATATCGGGCGCGCCGCCGCCGACTTCTTCGTAGAGCACGGCATCAAGAACTTCGCGTTCTTCGGCAGCAAGGTGTACCGCGAATACGTTGCGGGAGAAATAAGGCGCGAAGCGTTCCGTGCACGCATTGAAGAGCGGCTGGATGGCCGGGAGACGTTCGCGAGCCTGATGGAGGGGAAGCAGGCCGAAAACGAAGACTACTGGGACGGCGACCATCAGGAGGTTGAAAGGTTCATCCGCTCGCTCCCGAAGCCATGCGGCATATTCGCCAACGGGGACCGCGAGGCATACAGATTCATCGATGCGTGCAACCATCTCGGCATTGTCGTGCCAGACCAGATGGAGGTGATTGGCGTGAACGACACCGAAAACTTCTGCGAGGCGTCCAAGCCGTCGATATCGAGCATCCGTCCGGACCACGCGCGCTGCGCGCATGAGGCGGTGAAGATGCTGCTGGAGCTTGTGGACAATCCGCATCTGCCGCCGGAGCGCCGGCGTGTGACGGTTTCCGGATGCCAGATCGTCAAACGCGGCTCCACTCTCAGCGGGCGCGGCTATGGCGGCATTGCCGTGCGGGCGAGGGAACACATTGTGCGGAACGCCTGCAACGGCATAAACGTGCCGGATGTGGCAAAGCATTGCGGCGTTTCAAGGCGCACGCTGGAGAAGCGCTTTTCCGAGGCCATGGGGCAGAGCGTGGCGCTGATGATACGCGAAGTGCGGCTTGAGAAGGTGTGCAAGCTGCTGCGCACGACGAAAATGCCGATTTCAGAGGTCACCCTCCAGTGCGGATATCCGCTTACGTCCAATCTTGCGCACCTGTTCACGAAGCTTTACGGAATGTCAATGCGCAAGTACCGCAACGCCCATCAAGGCAGCGACAAAATGCCGACGAAGAGTTCCTGAAGTTTACCCATTTTTGAGGGTGGGATTATGTCGTACCTCCGCAAACAAAGGCGGCGGCATCCCCGCCGCCCCCCTGCGGGTTCCGCCGCAACCAACAAAATGGTAGGGCGGATTGCCCCCAATCCGCCGGATTCGCGACCGCGCGGCGCGTTGAGGGCAACGCGCCCTACCAGCGCCGCCCTACCGGCGCGGCCCAGCGGTAGGGGCGATTTGACAAATCGCCCGCAACGGTCACACGGCCGCTTTATCAAAGCGGCCCTACCGGCGCGCCCGTATGCCCGCTTTAGCCATGTAGCAAATTGACATTATTTAGTGCGCAAAAGAATGAGAGAAAAAAGGCGCTCTTTGCTATGATACGCGCAATTTTTCAACCAACGGAAAGACAGGATTTCTTTGAAAAGGATGAAAGTTGATTCGCCAAACATGGCAAGCCGCGACGGGATTGCGGCTGCGTGCGGGATATGCGTTCCGCACGGCGTGTCTTTTTCCCATTCACAGGATTTTGTATCAACGGAGAAAACGAAGATGAAAATGAAAAGCATTATTGGTTCGCTGACGGCGAAGTTCGCCGCCCTGCTGGTCGCCTTCGCGTGCGCGGGTAGCGCGTGGGGTGCGGAAACGACCACCATAAAGAACGCCGCAGGCGAAGACATATCTGTGTATGTCGTCGCGGATGGATTCTATCAGAGTGCCGCGACCTACACCGCCGCCACTGACTTCTACATCACCTCAAAGGCGGGGCTTGAATACTTCCGCGATTTGGTGAATGGCAAGAAGTCTGTCACTGACGATTACATGGAAAAGGGATTCTATAGCGCGGCTGGATTCCATGGTGCCTTTTATTCAAACAATCTGTTCAATGCGAAGACGGTTCATTTGCTTGAAGACATTGATCTGGAGAACACCCCTTGGGAACCTATCGGCTATGTGCATCTTTATTCGTCGGATAACGACACGTACTATGTGAAGACCCAGGAAACGGCGACAGAAGCGTCGGCCAAGACTTACTTTTACGGCAATTTCGACGGCCATAACCACGTAATTTCAAATGTCAACATCGTACGCATGTTGAACAATCAGTCTAGGCCGGCCCAATACTGGAAAAACTATGGCTCGTATGGCTTGTTTGGGTATGTGTCTGCAAATACCAATCCCACATTCCAGAATATTACCATACGCAATTTTTCGGGCATATCAGGCGAAAACACGCTAGCCTCGTCAGCATACGCAGGCGACTATCTAGGATGCATTGTTGGCGATGCCGGCTCAAATGTCGTCACGTTTAGGAATTGCCATATTGTCGGCGATGTCAGCGTATCAAGTTCCTATATTGCAGGTTGCATCGTCGGAATTGGCAATGTGAATGTGATTGACTGTTCTGTCGAGGCGACAGGCGGCACTGGTATTGATGCTTCGACATTCGCGGGCGGCCTTGTCGGCGCCGAGCGGTGCAGCTCCACCAGCAGCCTGAATATCACTGGTAACACAGTCAGTGGTGTTGAAGTGACATCGTATCGCGCTGGTAGTCTTGTTGGTGCAATGGCTCTTGACGCAAAGGGTTCTTGCTCGGTCACGGGGAACGATGTTGTAGACTGCATCGTGAATGGTGATGCAGCCACGGTTGAGACGCTTCTCGGTCCAACTACCGCCACTACCGTAATGACGGTCGAGAACAACACGGTTAGGATGACATTGATTGTCGAGACTGGCGACTTGACGCCATCGAAGGAAATCACGGCTGAGACGAAGGAGGTCAACTATACAGTTCCCGTCACCGTGAAGGATCGCAGCGGTAATGTCGTTTCCGAGACTACAGCGCAGGAAATCGCGGTATCCGTTGCGGATGCCGACATAGCGAACACGACACTTGCCTCCGTCAAGATAGACGACGTGGTCGCCAAGGCGATTGAGTCCGTCGGCGAGGACGCGACGAGCGTGACGGCGATTGAGATTCAGGTCAAGAAGTCCACTCCGGGCGAAGCCGCTCAATCGGTTACATACGAGGTTCATCCCGAAGCGGTTGTCACGGTAAGCAAGACTGGCGAAGCGGCCACTTCTTCCACAGTCGAGCTTTCGAACAGCGATCTCGCGGCGGGTGCGACATTCACCTTCGATCTTGACGTATCTTCGCTCAATCTCGCCGAGGGCGACAAGGTGAAGGTCACGCACAGCTGGGCCGCCTACACCGATGCCGCCGGCGCCTCCGTCGCGGCTGGCAGCGAGACCACGCTCGCCACGGTTAGCAATAACAAGGTGTCCATCACCACCACGCACTTCTCGACCTGGACGCTTGAGGGCATCACGATTGAACCTAGTACGGTCGCGGTTGTGTTTGCCGCAAACGGCGCTTCCACGCAATACACCTCGCTCGCGGCGGCGGTGGCGGAGGCTACGGAAGGGCAGACCATCACGCTCCTCGCCGACGCGACGGACTCGCTCGTGACGATTCCTTCGACGGTTACGCTCAATGCGGGCGGCTTCGACTACACGGCCTATATCGGGGCCGGCACTTCCGCCGATCCGTACCAGATTGGCAACCTCTCCACGCTCAAGGCGTTCAGGGACTATGTTGATCTTCAGCTGTCCGACGGCACGAGCCAATATGCTGGTAAATACTTCAAGTTGACAACTGATATTGATTTGGCAAATGAGATTTGGGAGCCTATCGGCAGCCTGAACGGTGATCATGGTTCGTTCAAGGGTGTGTTTGATGGAGACGGCCATACCATCAGCAACCTCAATGTTCAGAAGGGAGAGAAAGGTCTTGGCTTCTTCTCATACACTTCGGATAATGCCGAGATAAAGAATCTGACTTTCGCGAATGTGACAGTCAAATCAACGGCTCCGACAGCAACTAGCACAGGTAGCTATGTAGGTGGTGTGGTCGGTAATGGGTACGCCAGCACGAAGATATCAAATGTGCACCTTACCGGGACTATAGACATTGAAGGATATGGGTATGTGGGCGGCATTGTTGGGCACGGCTATGTCAAAGTCAGCAATTCGTCTGTCGAATGCGAAGGCACGATTAGTGGTAACATGTGGTGCGTCGGTGGCATCGTCGGGTATGCCGGCGAGGGGGCTACTGACGTTACGGATACTAATGTGACTGGTTCGGGCACCGGATTGACAATCCAGTCTGCGGCTGGCGGCGTTGGGGCGATTGTCGGCATGGCAGAAGACAACCACGGCATACAGCCGATTTCTGGCAGTAACCTATCGGCAACAAATGTCACGGTTAAGACGTTTGTTGGAATATTTGGCACAGGCTATGCAACCTATGCACTCGGATATCTCTATGGTGGCAATTCGGACCAGTATCTTTCCGGTGACCTGACTGTTAACAATGTGACATTTGACGCACAGGGAAATGCAAATCCGCCGGTGCAGGATGCTGTAGCAACAGTTGACGATACGATTTACTTTGTGCTGTCTTCGGCTGTCGACGCTGCCCAGAGTGGCGACATTGTGACGGTGACGCGCAATCTCAAGCTTAGGGAGAGCATAAGCATCGATAGTGATGTGACAATTGATCTTGCCGGCAAGACAATTGCTCTTGCTGACGGCGTAGAGTCCGCATTCGTCATCTCTGGCGACACCACACTTACAGTTAATAACGGGACTGCGGTGGTCGCTATTGAGGGCTATGATTCGAATTACCGTGTCATGTCCGAGACGGATGGAGCAGCGACGATTTATTCGGCTGTTCCTTGTGCGGCAGAGATTGCAGGAACTCCATATCGCACATTCGCCGAGGCTATTGCTGCAGCTGACGCGGTGCTTGCCGAAACTGATGTCGATCCAGTCATTACGGTGCTTGATGCCAATGCGGAGCAGAATAATCCAGATTGGCGGATAGTTGGCGATACCCTTGTTCGTAAGGTCTATGTCGCACAGGTCGGCGATCAGAAGTTCGAGACCCTCGCCGAGGCCATCGCCGCCGCGAATGACGACGAGACGGTGAAGATGCTGGCGGATGTATCCCTTGATGTCTATGTTCGCGCGCAGAATAAGAAGATTACGCTCGACCTCAATGGAAAGACGGTTTCCTGTGGCGCGGTTACAACTTTGCTTGTTGATGGTGCTCAGTTGACGATAGACGACACCTCTGAGTCGGGAGAGGGCAAGGTTGTCAGCACAAGCGACAATACATCGTACGGCGTTGTGTTTGTGCAAAATGCAGGTGCAATAATTGTCAATGCCGGTATGATTGTAAGTGATTGTGCCGAGCGTCCGGCAATTCGCAATGTTAATGCAGCTGGATGTTCCATTGCTGTAGCTGGTGGTGCTGTCAAGAATACCGCAGGAAAATTTGCCATCTGTGCGCATGGTGATGCTGACGTAACCATCACGGACGGTGCTGTCAGTGCGCCAAGCTGGACAATCATTAACTATGGCACTGGTGACATTGCAGTTGGCGGTGGTTCGGTCTCTGCGACCAGTGGCAATGGTGCAATTGAAAACATATCGACTGGTAATGTGATAATCTCTGGCGAAGCGTTAATCTCAGCCTCTGCCAATCAGGCAATCCGCAATGACGCCGCCGGCAAGGTGACTGTTATGGAAGGCACGGTGTCCGCACTCTACTATGCCGTGAACAATCGCTCAACGGGTCCGATCACCATTTCCGGTGGCGACATCAATGCAGTTGGATTCGCCATCCTCAATTACTCTGATGGAGAGGTGACCATCAGCGATGGAAATATAGAAAGTGTTGCCCATGCTGTGCTCAATGCCGCAAATGGAACAGTGACAATCACAGGCGGTAGCATGTTGTGCAAGCCGAGGACAGGGTATGAAGGTCTCGGTGAAGCTGCCATTTATAACGGCAACTATTGGGGGCAGACTTCTGATCCGCCGACCACAGGTATAATAAACATCAGCGGCGGCACGATTCGTGCGGCTTATAGAGGTGCCATCGAGAACCACACTGGTACGTTGAATATCTCTGGCGGTGATATTTCGTCGCTCAACAGTGCGATTATGAATTTTAATCCTGGTGGTGCCGTAATGGTCAGTGGCAACGCAGCGATTACTGCAGATGTCGATCCAAATGGAACTGGTTGTGCCATTCAGAGTAATTCTTCAGATACCGACAGATTTGAAATCGCCGGCGGAAAGATTTTGGGGACAATTTACTTTGATAAAGGCACGTATTCCATCACTGGCGGTATATTCAGCGTGGAGCCTACGAAGGGGGTTGCCGAGGGATATTCGGTTGTCTCCAATCCTGACCCCGCCACGAATGAGGTCTATCCGTACGCCATTCTAAGTGACAACGATGCGCAGATTGTGCGCAGCGGCGTGGTCGTGCAGAAGGGCACTCTGGCCGAAATGGTCGCCGCAGCCGAGTCCGGCGATACGGTGCAGCTCTTGAAGGATGTGGAGATATCCTCGACTGTTACGCTCGATCTTGCAGGTAATGTCACCATCGATGGCAATGGCTATACGGTGACGCCCTCGGCAGGCTTTTCGGGTGTGAGCGCGTTCATGCTTGGCAACTCATCGGCAACGACACTTGGAAGTGGAACTTACACGATTGCCAACACGACCTTCAGCGGGTTCAACACGACACACGGCGTACTTCGTTGTCAGGGTTCCACTGTGAACATCGCCGACTGCACGTTTGCGGGCAATGAACAAACAGACAAGGAATGGGGCGTTGTTTCTGGAACGCATGCGTGCCTTGCTGTCCAAGACTGCACGTTTACCGGCAACACTTGCGCCAAGTGCATAGACTTCAATTATAATGGTGGTGGTACTAACGTAGGCGCTGGTTCGCTGACGGTGGCCGGCAACCTGTTCTCCGGCAACACGATTTCCGGTTCGGGCGTCATCTTCTCGAATGGATCGACCGAAACAGCCGATTCCATAACGGGCAATACGTTCTCCGGCAATACGATCAATGTTACCGGCGCCGGCTCGGTGCTCTACATCTCCGGCACGGTTGAAGATATCTCCGGCAACCTGTTCGAGGATAACACCGTGACGGCGGCAACGGGCAAGAAGGAGGGCGTGATTGTCCTAGGCAGCGGCTCGACCGGCACGGCCATCAATGACAATGCGTTTGTCGGCAATACGCTCTCGGACGGCACAGAGAAGCGCGCGACCGTCTACACGGGCGCGGACTGCGACCTCAGCGGGAACTACTGGGGCGACGGCGCCGCTCCCGAGACGGGAACGGGGCTTGACATCAGGGTGGATGACGGCAAAACGCCTGTGATAGCACTCACCGGCTACGCCACGGAGTATGCGACTGTTACGGGCGTCAATGGCGCTACGGTGACGGTAAAGAATTTCGTCGCGCAGATTGTTGAAACCGGCGTGAAGTACGAGAACCTGATGGAGGCGATTGACGCCGCCTACAACGGCGGGACGGTTGAACTGCTGACGGACGTCACCGTCAACCGCTGGCACCAGAACGTCTGGTCGGTGGAAGATCGTGACGATCTCACGTATTCCGGCGACAGGGCCGTTACAGGCTGCAATGGCCTGACCATCAACGGCAACGGTCACAGCCTCACCATCAACAGCATCGATTCGGGCAGCAACGGTAACCAGATCTTCTATGGGTCGAGGAATCTAACGGTCTCAAACATCACGATCAACGCCGCCAGCGGCGTCGAAGGTATCGGCCTGAAATCCGGCCTGATCAGCGATGTGACGTTCAACATGGCGGGTTCCAATCGTGCTATTTACACGTCGGGAAGCGCAGGTTGCGAAGAGGGCGAGCACATTGAAATCCGCAACTGCACGTTCAATACAGGGGCAGCCGATTCCTTCGCCATCTACAGTTGCGACCCCGAGAATGGCGTTGATGTCGGAACCGTCATTTCGGGCAACACCTTCAACACGCGCCGTAGCGTTGCTCTGCGCAGCGACATGCAGTTCCTGAACAACACGGTGAACGGCGAGAAGGGCGTCACGGTCGCAGAAGGCTCTACGGCGGTCGTCAGCGGCAACTACTTCTCCGAGACGACCACGAGCCGCAGCATCAACGTGTATCCGTCCAATGCGACGATCGAGAACAACGTCATCCTCGGCCCCATCGAACTGGAGAACAAGACGTATGAGACCGCGCCCGACCTGTCGGGCAACTACTGGGGCGGCGACGCGCCTGCGAACCTGCCGGAAGGTGTGGTCGTCAATAGTTACTACACCACGTACAGCGGTTACGACACTCCCTCACAGGACGGCTCGTTGTTCACGCTCTCCGATCCGGTGGTTTTTGTCGCCCAGATCGGCGATGACGGCGAGAAGTTCGAGACCCTCGCCGAGGCCATCGCCGCCGCGAATGACGACGAGACGGT
>CAMPAA010000124.1 GCA_946631345.1 uncultured Verrucomicrobiota bacterium | reverse complement strand
ATGATCGTGGATGGCCCTGCAACGGATCCGCTAGGCCAGCCGGCGGTAACGCTTCTGCTCAAGAGGCGCAATGGCGCGATGTGCCTGTTGGCGGTGAACGCCGCGAACGCCAGGGTGCGCGCGCGTTTCCGGCTTGAAGGAACCGGAGACGCAAAATGCCGCGTGGAATGGGAGGGGCGCGAGCTGACGATAGCGCGCGGCGAGTTCGAGGATGACTTCGAGCCGTTCGGCGTTCATGTGTACAGGATAGAGCCCAAATGACCTCCGGCGCGGACAGATGCGGCTATCACGCCATATTCGAGACTCTTCGCCATGAGATCCTCGACGGCAAGTACGACGGAACGAAGGCATTGCCGAGCGAATGGGCGCTGGCAAGGCGTTTTGGCGTAAGCCGGCCGACGATAAGCCGGGCCGTTCTCGAGTTGGTTCGCGAAGGCATGGTGGTGCGCAGACAGGGCGCGCCTACCGCGCTTACGAGGTTCGCGCAGAATGCGTCTGGCGTGCTTGGCATCATCATGCAGGGCGAATGGAACTACGAGGATCTATATCCGGCCATATGCCGCAGGATAATCACCATCGCCGAGCGCAGCGGATGGCGGGTGGTGCGGCACAGCCTTGCGCCATTGCGGGGCCGCGAGCGCGTGAGGATGATAAAGCGCATAGTCGAACGGTTCACCTCCGAACACGTGACAGGAGTGTTTCTGCAGCCGATGGAGTGCATGAATGGTTCGGAAAAGCTCAACCAAGACATTGTGGCCCACCTCAAGGCGGCCGGAATACACGTAATGCTGCTGGACTATGACATCGTGCAGATGCCCATGCGTTCCGACTGCGATCTGGTGGGTGTGGACAATTTCGCTGCGGGATATGCGCTTGGATGCCACATATACGAAAGAGGCGCTCGACGCGTGTCGTTTGCGACAGTGCCGATGAGCGCGCCGTCGTCTGCCGGGCGGATGCATGGTCTGGCCGTAGCGCTGCAGCGGTGCGGATTGCGCTGGTGGCCTGGCGAGAACGAGATGATATGCAGTTTCGACGATCCACGGGCGGTTGCGGCCTTTCTGCGCCAGCGAAGGCCGGATGCCATAGTGGCTTACAACGATGCGGCGGCCCTGCAGATTGCCGGTTCGCTCGCTTCGCTCGGCAAGTCCGTGCCCGGTGATGTGATGCTTGCGGGGTTTGACGACATTCCCGCCGCTTCATCCGCGACTCCACCGCTTACGACAATGCGTCAGCCGGTGGACGACATAGCCAACGTTGCCTTCCTTATGCTGGTAGACCGGATACGCAAGCCAAATCTCCCGCCGCGAAAAACGCTGCTGCCATGCACGCTTGTGCCGCGCGCCTCCACGCTGGGATAGCGGGCGCATCCGGCACGGCTGTTCAACGGAACAAAAACTTGCATATGCAAGTTTGCCGCTCTGCGTTGTGTGTGGTATATTTCCCTCTGTCCGCCATCAGAGGGTTTCTGGGCGGGGCGCAAACAACCATAGCAGGAGTTCGTGATGCAAAAAGAAAAATCGGTTCTTGCCGCGTGTTCGCTCGCGGTGGCATTTTCCGCATGTGCTGCGGATGGCGTGCTGAGGATATCGGCGGCTCTCAATGGCTATACGCAGTTGAACTGGGCAACTGACGACCTCTGGAAGGATGGCTACATACCTGGCAACGGGGACGACCTGTACTTCACGAACGTCATGTCCCGCACTCTCCATATCCGCCTTCCTGCGTCCGACACGTCTTTCGGCGCGGTCACCGGCTGGCCCGGAATCATTCTCAACGGATACACTTTCGGAAAGAACTACAGCGTTGCCGCGCCGGACGCATTCGAGGGCTCGTGGCGGCTTGACCACCAGAACACGCTTACGCTCGCAGCCACGGAAGAGCATACGCCCGTGCTTTCGCGGCTTTCCTCCGAGGGCGGGCCGCGCGTGAATGTGCCTGGGCATGCGGCGGCTATCTCCAACGCCTTCGGCACAGGATTCATCCGCAAGACAGGAGCCGGGGCGCTTGCCGTCAAGGACCCTACCGGCGACTTCTCGATGTTTGTCGATGCAGGGACGGTCTCGTGCGAACCCGGCGAGACGGGGGAGGGCCTGGAGGTCGCTAACATCCTCGCCCGGGCAATGTTCCACTTCGACGCATCGGACGGGAAGGGAATGAAAATCGAAAACGGGCGTGTGACGGAATGGACGAACCGCGCCGGCGGCACGCACGCAACAAGTAATGTGGATTGTCCCTACGGCTACGTTCAGGGGCCGGTCTACGTGCCTGATTTCCAGAACGGGCTTGGCGTTCTCGACTTCGGCCCTACATACAAGGCGAACACGACCGTTGCGCCGGATAACGGCGCCGCCGCGCTTATGTACGCCCGGCAGGCGTACGTTTCGGCGTGTTTCATGGTCGTGGCCGACCGCGATCCCGCCACCGGCATAAACACGATCTTCGGCGATGCCGACGACGCCAGATGGGATCGTACCTCTGATGGCGGCATAATGCAGAATCATGCGCACGCATCCAATACCGATGGCGAACTGAGGGTGAATGGACGGAGAGTCTATCCGAAGTACCAGCTTGACGGAACGAACGAGCTGAAGGTCGTGGCGCTTCGCACCCATGTAAACGACAGCCGCCTGCGCGGCGGCTATGCGCCGATGGGTCGCATAGCTGCCAACAGCAAGAACGGAAACAGCCGCTTCACCGTTGGCGGACTCCGCGTTGGCGAATACATCATCTACACCGATCCAATCTCTGACGCCGAGTTCCGCGCCGTCAATGACTACCTGATGCGGAAGTGGCTTCCGAACGGGGCAAAGAAGCAGGGCGTGGATGCGCTTGTGCTTGCGGAGGGTGTCGATTCGGTCACGGTTCCCAATGGACGCATGGCGGTAAACCGGCTTGTGACCGCCAATGAGACACTGGTGAAGGAGGGGGCCGGTACGCTTGACGTCGGCACAGTGGAGGCCAACTCCGACAGGCTTGACGTGGAGGTGAAGGGCGGTTCGCTGGCGCTGAACGGCATGGAGGCGGTGACGGACGACGCCGTCGCCAAGGAGCCGCTCTACCATTTCGACGCCAGTGCCGATTCGTTCACGTTTGCGGAGGGTCTCTCCATCACGCGCTGGGCCGATGCACGTGGCGAAGGGTATGTGGACATGGTCGCGAAGGACAAGTTCATGACCGGCTCCACGGAATTCCCGTGCAGATTGCCGACGGTCGTATCCAATTTGCTCAACGGCCTCCCGATCGTAGATTTCGGCGTGCGCGTGGCCGGAAACAGCCGTACGGCATCCACGGCCACTACGCTGTTTTCCGGTTCTTCGGGCATGGCGCTGGATTCATCGAAGATGCCTGTTCAAACCTACAACGTCCGCGAAGGTTTCTATGTCGCGCTGAAACGCATCGACGGCTCGTTTGTCCTGTCGAGCAGCTTTGCATGCTACGACTTCCATTACGGCAACAATTCGACGCTGCTGAACATCCAGTACGGAGGGTTGGGGCTTTGCGGTGGAAAGTGGGCGTTGGATGGCGTTGTGTGCGATCCGTCGGTGGCGAAGATGACTGCGAACACCTGGCATCTGTGCAGGTTCGCCGCGACGGACAAGGTGCGGTTCTCGTCGTTTGCCTGGGATCGCCCGGAGCCGTTCAACCTGGGGGGCGTGCAGATAGCGGAAGTCGTGCTGTACGACCGCGAACTGAGCGATTCCGAGCGGATGTCCACGGAAGCATATCTGCTTAAAAAGTGGTTCAACAAGCCGCATCCAAGGCTGGCTGCGCCGAAGATGTCCATTGCATACCATGCCGCCGCAACTCCGTCTTTCGAGGCGGCGAAAGATGCGGAAGTGGATGTCCTGACCGTTGAAGGCGCGGAGTTCTCCAAGACGGGCGACGGCGACTTGAGCGTTGGCCTGCTCGCCGGCGCGACCTCCATATCCATCGCCGGCGGCAGCCTTGCGGTGCAAGGGGTGGGAACCGTTCTCGCCAAGGCCGCTTTCCACGTGGACGCAAGCGACACCAACACGATGTCCTTCGCAGAGAACGACTATGGCACGTACGTGAGCGAATGGCGTGACGTGCGCACGAACGGCATGTACGCCACGGCGTATGCAGATTCCGCGCGCAAGCCGACGCTTCGCACGGAATACGAGGACGCAAACGGGCTTACAGTGGTCGACTTCGGTGTGCGGACCGACTGGAAAGACCGCAACGACGGTACATCGGAAACGCGCGGGAGCGGGATGGACTGGAACCGGCGCCTACTCGACCTGAAGGAAGTCTACATGGTGGTTTCCGATCATCCCGACAGCTGGCGCACCTCGTTCCTGCTTGGCGATACCTCTTCATACGATTTTCACCGTGCCGACTTCTGGACGCTGCTCCAAACGACCTACGCAAGCAAAGACCTCCAGTACGGCAGCGAATTGACGGTCGATACAGAAACAATTACGACGGAAGGCAATGCGTACAACATGAACGACAAGAAGTTCCATCTTGTGACGTTCGCCGTGACGAACGGGGCTACGGTAAAGGCCGGCACATTTGCCAGGGACAGGCACGAGAAGCTCGGCGGCATCCTGATGGGCGAATACGTGCTGTTCACCAACAGTCTTACGAGGGCGGAGCGCAATTCGGTGCGCGACTATCTGCTGCGGAAATGGAAGGCGACACCGTTGCTTGACCATTCGTACGGTTCGCTTACGGCAGCAAAGGGGGCGTCGCTGGCGTTGCCGGCGCCGGAGGCAAGCGCGGGAATCGTTTCCGGCGCGATATCCGTGGCAGGGGATTTCGCGTTCACATCGCCTGCGGCGTTTGTCGTGGACTATGCCGCAGACGGCACCTGTCCCGTGGTGGAGGCCGCCGGAGCGGCAACGCTTCCATCCTCCGGCACATTGACCGTACGCATCGCCGATGGAGCACCGCCGACTGGAATGCCGCTGCCTGTTTTAGTCGCACGAGGTGGCTTGAAGGGAGACATTTCCGGATGGAGTGTCGTAATCGACTCGACTTCAGCCAAATATTCTGCAAGGGTCTATGCCTCTGGCGACACTTTGCTTCTTTCTGTGGCGAAGAAGGGGAGCGCCATCGTAATCCGTTGATTGCAAGAGAGTTTGGAGATGGAAGTAGGGCGCAGAGCGTTTATTGGCGGTGGCATGGCGATGCTCGCCGCCGCTGGCAGCGCAAATGCCAATCGCGGCGACAAGCCAAGACTCCGGATCGGATTGATTGCCGATACCCACATTGGCACAAGCTGGATGATGGGCATAAACACCCCAGCGACCGAGCAGGCCTTTCGCCGGTTCCGTGAACAGGATGTGGATGCGGTGGCGGTGCTCGGCGATTTTACGGATGGCGGCACAGTGGAGCAGATGAAAGAGTTTGCTCGCTGCTGGTATGCGGCGTTCCCCGATGACAAGGGAAGAGACGGCCGCAGGGTAGAAAAGATGATTGTCACAGGAAACCATGACGTCGCGTGCTGGAAGCACCCATCCAAACAGGATGGCTCGTACGTCGTCCCAAACATCGGGAAGCTATGGCGCGAGCTGTTCCACGAGGAATACGCCACGGCTTGGCGGCGTGAGATAAACGGTTTCCAGTTCACAGGCAGCAATTGGGACTTTACGCGCCCCAAGAAGGATATCCGTGATTGCCATTGGCGTGCAGACCTCGAGCCGCACCTCCGTGAGGCTTTTGCGCGCAGCAAGCCCGGGGCACCTGTGTTCCATCTGCGTCATGGCCCCGTTCCGCGTACGACATACTGCAGTGGTGACCATGCCTTCGGTGATGCCGCAGAGCTGTTTGGCGAAGATGAGCGGCTGTTCGTTCTCTTCGGCCACATCCATAAACCGTTCACGCATCCATGCAGCATATGGCAGGGTGGATATACGGCGCTGAGCGCCGGCGTTGTAACCTGGCCGGATTTTCCGCCATTCACATGGCCGAATGAGATGCCGGGTGGGATTGTCTATGCGAAGAGCCAGGGCACGATCTCCGTATATGATGATGAAATGCTAATTGAGCGGACCAACATCCTCACAGGCGCTCCTCTTGGTCCCGTGTGGCGAATACCGCTGCCGCTTTCTCGGGCAACGTTTCCATATACGACGGAGAAGATCAAGGCCAGGGCCAGATGTCCGGTGTTCCCCGCCGAGGCATCGGTGTCGGCTGTGGTTGGAATGGGTGAAAACGTGCTGTGGAAAGTCCCGCCTACGATGAAAGCCGTACAGGGGAAGGGGGGCGTGCTGCTCACGTTTCCGGCGGCAGTGGTGCCGGACGCACCCGATGACATGGTAATGCGATATGAAATCGTGGCGCAACGGGCCGACGACGGTACGGAAATAGCAAGGAAGGACTGCTTCACGGAATTCTATCTCGGACGGGAATACCTGAAGAACACCTATCAGTTCCTGTTTGAAGCGGAAAGGCTTGTGGCGGATGTTCCGTGCACATATCGTGTGCGCGCCGTGGATTTTTTCGGACTGAAGAGTCTGCCGCTCGTATCCGCGCCGGTGTCGTTCCACCGATACATTTAGAAGGAGATATTGCAATGGGTATAGCACGAATCGTTTCCGCCATTGGCGGCATGCTTGCGATGGCAGGGTGCTGCGAATGCGCGGCGAAAAAGGCGGCGGATGTGTATGTGTCGCCATCCGGGAATGATGCGGCGGATGGTTCCCTGCGCGCACCGTTGGCCTCGGCGAAGGGGGCGTTGGAACATGTGCGCAAGTTGCGTGCCGCAGGTAAGCTGCCAATGTCAGAAACTGTCAAGGTCTGCTTCCTCAAAGGACGCTATCCGCTTGTGGAGCCGCTATCCATCGATCAAGAGGATTCCTGTCTCGAGCTTTGCGCAGAAAGTGATGGTGCGGCGGTGTTCACCGGGGGGCGGGAGCTGCCGCCGTTCGAAGATGCGGGGAATGGGCTTTGGAAAGTGGCTGTTCCAAAAGGATTTACATTCGAACAGCTGTGGGTCGGCGGAGCAAGGGCCACACGCGCCAAGACTCCGAATGAATTCTACCTTTACATGAAAGCGCCAATTGATGAGATCGTCGATCCTGAAACAGGCATGAAGGTGTCAGGTTCGAATCGGGCGTTCTTTGCGTATCCCAGGGACTTGGGTGCGTTGGCAGGGCTGTCCGCAACCGAGCTGCGCCGCGTCGTCATCCGCCATTACCACTCATGGGAGGTTACGCAGGGGCGATTGTTGAGCGTTGACACAAAGAACGGATTGGTGATTGAGACGCCATCATGCTGGTGGGGGCTGTTCACTTGGCCGCAGAACGAGCCGCGATATGTGCTGGAGAACTATAAGGCGGCTCTTGACGCGCCAGGCGAATGGTTCCTTGACGTTGATGCATCGGTGCTATGGTACATGCCGCGCAACGGGGAAACGCTTGCGGGGACTCGTGCCGTAGCGCCGGTCGTTAATCGCTTCCTGACCATACACGGTGATGGCAAGGCGGGGCGGCCTGTGCGCAACGTATCTCTCAGGGGGCTCAATTTCGAGCACGCGGGCTATTGGATGCCGGCAAAGGGACAGTTCTCGCGGCAGGCCGTTACGGATGTGCATTCGACCATATCCATTGCAGATTCCGAAAATGTCGCGCTAATCAACTGCCGCATCAGTCACATTGCGCCGCACGGCGTGCATTTCGACAGTGGTTCGCGACGCTGCCGCATGGCGTTCTGCGCAGTCAAGGATATCGGAGGCAGTGCCGTTCGCGTTGGCGAACAACTTGGCGCAGGCGACCAACGGAAAGGCGATTCGGTCGAGTTCATCTCGGTTGAAGACAACATCCTGCAATCAGGAGGGCGCAACTTCCCAGGCGCCGTTGGCGTATGGATATGCAAGGCAAACAATGTTGCGGTACGGCACAACGACATCGGCGATTTCCTTTATTCCGGCATATCGATGGGCTGGACATGGGGCTATGCGGATACCGAAGTGCATGACAACGACATTTCCTACAACCATATCCACCATATAGCGCAAGGCGTGCTTTCGGATGCCGGCGGCATATACACCCTTGGCAAGGCTCCTCGCACCACGATAACAGGCAATCGCATACATGACGTATATTCATATGATTACACTGGGCGTGGAGGCTGGGGGCTGTACGCCGATGAAGGATCGGCAGAGCTGCTTTTCGAGTCGAATCTTGTCTATCGCACAAAGACCGGATGCGTGCATCAGCATTATGGCAAGAACAATGTATTCCGGAACAACATCTTTGCCTATTCAATGTGCAACATGATACAGAGGTCTCGCATGGAAGACCATCGGACATTCACGTTTGAGAACAACATTGTTCTATGGGACAATGACACGGAGGCGGTGCATGGCGGAAAGAAGGCTCCGGCAAAGGCAGATGACTTCGTCTTTGCCCGTAACGTGTATTGGAACACCAAAGGAGTGTACGACAAGGCTTTTCTTGGAGGTTCCTTTGCGGAATGGCAGAGGAACGGGCAGGACAAAGGTTCTGTGGTTGCCGACCCGCTGTTTGTCGATCCAGAAAACGGTGACTTCACGCTCAAGCCCGGCTCGCCTGCATTTGCGCTTGGTTTCAAGGCTTTTGACTGGGCGTCCGCAGGGGTGCGCGGGCCTTCGGAATGGAAGGCAGAGGCCGCCGAATGCGATCCGGGCAAGGTTCGTTTCGCCCCCAAGCCAAAACCGCTCAAGATGGATTTCCCGAAGCTTGCCAACGATTTTGAGCTGCTCGGCGCAAGCGGCGGCAAGTCGCCAAAGCTGTTCTCGTTTGCGGTAGGGGCGGGCAAGGGCGCCCACATAAAGGTTACGGACTCAACATCGCATGGCGGACGGTATTCGCTGGAGCTGAAGGATTCGCCGTCACTCTCTCAAAGATACGAGCCGCATCTGTTCAAGTATGTGACCGCCGACAATGGACGCGCCACGATCTCGTTTGCGATCAGGTGCGGAAAGGGCAGTGACGTTAAGATGTTTCTCCGCTACTACTCCAAAGAGGATCCAGTGAACCCGTATGGGTTTGAGCAGGGTCCCGCGATACGTTTCTGCGATGGCAAGGCGTTCATCGGAGGCAAGTCATACGATGCGCCGTGCGGCAGATGGCTCGTGGTGGAGATGAAACTTGATTTTGACAGGCGGAAGTGGACTGCGTCGCTCTCCCGTGATGGCGGCAATCCGACTGCGGCAG
>CAMPAA010000123.1 GCA_946631345.1 uncultured Verrucomicrobiota bacterium | reverse complement strand
CCTTGGATAGAACGACACCAGTTCAAAGTCGAGCTTGTTGCCCTTGGCCAGCTCTTCAAGGATGAAGCCCTTCAGCAGCACCAGCGCCGTCTCCGCCTGCGCGGGGTTCAGACGGGAAAATCTCGCCCACCGCTCGACGAGCTCATTTCCCTCAATGGTCGCGTTCGGCGTCAGGTTGGTCTGAAACTTCCCGGCGGCGTCCTTCTCGCGGGTGATTGCCTTGATCTTTATGCGCGTCTGCATGTGTTTTTCTCCTTTGTTCGTCGTGTCAAAGGGATGGATTGCATGTGAAATGCCGTCCCTCCCATGTGCTCAGTGGAAATTCGCCGCCATTATACCAGAATTTTGCCGCCAAATAAACGTCTATTTGGCGGCAAACCGAAGAAACTCGGCGGCAAAACAACTGCTTACACCGATAGCCAATGCTGCGTACACCAGATGCCGATTTACCGTTCATTCACCATTCGCTTACGCTTACTGGACGATATTATACCAAAATCCTGCCGTCATACGACCTCCCAATGGCCGCCTTTGTCCGGGCCGATGCGGCGGATGAGGTTGGCGTCTTTCAGCTTGCGGATGTTCCATCTCACGCCAGCCACGGAAAGCCCCGTCGCATTAGCCAGTTCCGCTAACGTGACATCCGGCATCGACTTCATGATCGAGATGATTTTCTGGTCAGTTTTCTTGTTAGTTTTCTCGATAGTTTTCTTGCTAGTTTTCTTGTCAGTCTCTGCGGCGACAATCTCGTATGCTTGGCCCTTGGCCATGAGCGTCCGCAGAATCTTATCGAGCATGAAATCGATAAACGGCCCGCACTCGCCAGCGGCTGTCGAGGCGCGGATTGCCTGATAGTATTCCTGCTGGTGCGCCCAGACAATGTTCTCGACAGGCGCACCGTAGAACTCGTTGCGCCAGGTACCGAGCAACGCAGTCTGCCAGAGTCGCCCGGTGCGTCCGTTGCCGTCCGGGAACGGATGGATGAACTCGAACTCATAGTGGAACACGCAGCTCTTGATCAGTACCGGGTCTTCGCTATCGGCAAGCCACGCGAAGAGGTCTTTCACGAGCGAGGGGACATTGGCGAAAGGCGGCGCCATGTGGACGACGTTTCCAGCACCATCCATCACGCCTACATTGCAGTTTCTGAACTTCCCTGGACGGTCTACGAGTTCCTTCGTCATCAATCCGTGTGCCTTCAAGAGGTCATCGATAGAATACGGATTGAACGACTCTATCGACTCGTAGGCCGCGTGTGCGCCTTTGACCTCGTCGATCTCGCGCTGCGGCCCCGCTACGCGCTTGCCGGCGAGAATGGCCGTTATCTGCGCCTCGGTCAGCGTGTTTCCCTCGATTGCCGTGGTGCCGCGAATCGTGCGGATGTGGTTGATCTTGCGAAGCCGCACGCCATCCGGGCCTTCGAGGATGATCCTGTACCGTTCGATGGCGGCGGCGATTTCGGCGATCAGATTCATCGCCTTGCCGCTCACCTTGTAAGGCGGAATGTATTTTTCTTTAGATTTCATCGTGCAGATGATGCCCTCTTCTCCGTTTCCGCCCAGATGAGATTGCGGCCCTTATACAGCATCCGCACCACGCGGAAAGGCATTTGCCCGCTATTTGAGCTTGAAAAGGCAGGTCACTTTGGTGAACTTGCCAACTTCCGACTGGATGTCGAACTCGTCCGACACCCGCTTGGAGTTGGAGAGGCCCATGCCTGCGCCGAAGCCCATCGAGCGTATCCAGTCGTTGGCGGTGGACGTTCCGTCGCGGCAGGCCCATTCGATGTCGGCTATGCCAGGGCCGCGGTCCTTCGCCTTGATCGTTATGGTGTCGTCTGCAAGTATGAACGTGAGGATGCCGCCGTGGGAATGGATGCAGATGTTGATCTCCAGCTCGTATGCCGCCACCGCCACCCGGCGGGCGATTGCGCGGTCAATCTTGCGCTCCTTGAGTATCTGCTTGATCTCGTTTGCGGCGCGGCCTGCGCTACCGAGGTCGTTGTGGACGACAGCAAACTCCTTGCGGAAGTAGTTTTCGCCCGACGCGTGCTCGGGCACGGCGTTCGATCCGCGTGCGGCCTTGCGCTCCAGCTTGCGGATCTCGACGGAAAGTTCGTAGAGCAGTGCGCGCATAACGTCGCGCTGCGATATGATGCCCACAAGCTTGCGGGAGGCGTCCAGCACCGGGAAGCGCCCGTACGTGTAGTTGTTGAAGTAGCGCAGGGCGTATGCGAGCGGCATTCCGGCCTCCAGCACCACGAGGTTCGTCGCCATGTGGGCCTCGCAGCTCTCGTTGATCCAGCCGTTGTCGAGCGCGTTGATGATGTCGTTCACCGATACGATGCCGAAGAGCCGCCCATCCTCGGAGACCGGAAGCCCCGATATGCGGTTCTCGCGCATGATGCGCTGCGCCTCGCGCATCGGGGTTTCGCGCGAGATCGCGATCACCGTGCGCTTCATCACGTCGCGCACCTTGAAGCGCTGGAGAAGCTCCATGATGATCACGGAGCCGTCGCCGCCGAGCGTGGTGGGGTCGAGCGGCACCTTTGCGAAGATGTCGTCGTCCTGCTGCTGCTCGCCCTTCAGGATCGTCGGGTTGTAGGAGTCGTCCATGGTGCTTGCCTCAGGCGCGCTTCTCCATCTCAAGGGCGTCGTGCATCTTCACGCAGGCGTCGTACTTGGAGAGCGGAGACGACACGAGCGGGATGTGGAGGTCGTTGGCGACCTTTATCATCGTCTCGGAGAGGGGCTTGGCGTTGTGGACCACCACGCCCATCGCGCCTACGATGTGGGCGGTGCGTATCGCCTGATCGCTCGCCAGGGACGTGAGCAGAAGCGCGTCATCCGCATCAAACAGCAGCACGTCGCTCATCAGGTCGTTGGCGACCACGGCACCGACCACGCGCGGACTTGCGGCGTCGCCGGCCATCAGTTTTCCGTTCAGAACCTTCACCACATCAGCTATCGTCATTTGAAAACCTCCTCGTTGTTGCCCGCCATTATACCACAAAACGACCATTCACGCGGGCGGAGATGTGATATAATTTCCGCATTGACGATACATGAGGCGGTGCGGGCCGTCCACCAAAAGGAAAGGATGCGACGATGACAACGGAAAACCGACGGAGACGCGCGGCACAGGTGCGTTTGGCGCTGCTCGCCACAACCCTCTTCTCCACTGCGATTCACTCTGCCGCCTGCGCCGAGACATGCGGCGAGGGCGGGGTTACGTTCGATTTCGCGGCGATCTCCGAGCGGCGCTTCAGCCATGCGTTCGACCCGGCGCGCAACGTACTGAAGGAGCCTCTCTCGGGTACGGCGACGAACTCCTTCCGTAAGGTGTTCGCCCTGCCGAACACAAACGGCGGCATATGGCGGGTCTCGGCGCACTACCGCATGCGCCACGCCACGCCAGGCGCGGCGCGCTTCAGCCTGACACCCGGAGGCGCAAGGCCGTTCGAGATACTTGAATGCGGAGCAGGATGGGGAACGCTGTCGTCAACGGCAGAAGTGCCGCCGGGCACGGCGTCGCTCGAAGCATTCTTCAACCTCGGGCGCAACACGGCGGTGGAGTTCGAGTACAGGGACCTTTCGCTCGTGGACGAAACGCCCACCACGCCCATCGTGCTCAAGGAGATGCCGATGGGCAACCTCGACCGCAGCTTCGCCGTCGCCGCCGGACAGTGCGGGGTGATGGAGTACTACTGGCGCAGGTATGGCGCGCAGACGTTCACGTCCGGGCAGATGTCGTTCGAGGTGCGGCTGCCCCCAGGCATAGAGTATGCCGACGCAAGCTTCGCCGACAAGGAGACGGTGCGCACCCAAACGGGGCCGGACGGCTCGTCCGTCACCACATTTGGATGCCGCCGAGGGGAAAAGCCGTACGGCAAGTACAACACGTGGACAGGTCTCCGCCTCGTGGTGCGTGCCACCGGCAAGCCAGGGCCGTGCGGCAGGGGCAGACTTACGCTCAAGTGCAGCAAGGACGGCACCTCCATCGACATCCATACGCCTGAGATGGATTTCCTGATCGTGGAGCCGTTCAATGCGCGGAAGCCACAGCGCTACTGCAACGGCGTGATGACGGGAGGCATAATGGAGGACTTGTCGGCAGAAACCATAAAGTCGATATCCGAGATGATGGCTTCGGCCGGCGTCACATGGATGGTGGACAGGGCATCGCAGGATACGTACAGGCTGTGGCGCAGTCTCGGGATACGGCGCATCACGCCAACCGCATGGCAGTTCAACAACGGATTCCAGATCGGGCCAGGCAAGATACCCGAAAGCGACAGGTATGTAGCTGCGGACGTGAACTCCAAGGACCGTCACGCAAGCGCCATAGCCAGCGCCGTATGCCCGGTCACGGTGTACGAAGGGTCGGAGTTCTTCCGCACCAAGACCGTCCCCTTCATCCAGAAGTTCATCAATGGAACTGACGGATGCTGGTCGAACTGGGAGCCCTACATGTTCAGCCGCAAGGGCTGCATGTGCCAGAGGTGCTGCCGCGCGTTCGCGAGCTACCTGGGCAAACCATACGAGGAGATCGCCGCCAAGTGGCCGAAATGCATAATGGCCGGCGGCGAATACTTCAAAACCGTGCTGAAGTTCAGGTCGATCGAGCACGGAAAGGTGGTGCGCACGCTCGACCGCGTGGTGCGCGAGGCGACAGGCGGCGATGCGTCGCTCGGATTCATCCCCGCAATCGCATGGATCGAAATGTCGAGCTGGTGGAGGCCAAGGAACTACGCCGCAGAGGTGCAGGCTATCGACTACGCCGGTTCCCTCCGCTGGATGAATCCGTGGGGCCCATACGTAGCCTGGGAATCGAACAACCCGTACATCTACACGAAGCGCAAGCCCATCTGCCACTTCTTCGCCGCGCAGGACGTGCGGCGGACTGTCGATTCGGACTATCCGCCAGCCGCCCGCCCGAAGCTGATGGCTCTGCCGCAGGGCTACCAGTGCGGACACTGGCTGTCGCAGCCGGAGCACATCGCCATGGCGCTCGACAGCTACTTCTTCAACGGCTGGGAATCGACCGTCGAATACTACTTCCCGCGCGGATATGACGCACGCTACTGGAACGCCTTCGCCAAGGCCACCGACAGGGCGGCGAAGTACGAGGCGTTCGTCCTCGACGGACGCAGGACGGACGGCGAAACATCAGTCGAACCGCTTCCGGGCGTGTATGCGTCGCCCGCGAGGATGCTATCGGGCTATCTGCCCGGCTACCGGAACATTTCGCCGCTCCAGAACGTCTCATACGACAAGGACGGCGCGCGCATCGTGGCGGTCCTAAACTTCTGGCAGCAGGGCGAGGCGTTCTTCAAGCTCAGGGCGAACGGTCTCAAGCCAGGCCGCTACGTTGTGTGCGACGAGGACGGCACGGTGCGCGCGCAAAGCGAGTCCCAGCCGAGCTATTCGGCGGAGGAGCTGGCCAACGGCGGCGTGAAGGTCTCGGTAGGGGCCGCACGCACTCGCGTATTCGAGATTCGCCCATACGCCCCGGGCGCGGCGGCGAAAAGCATGGAGACGGATGCCGCGTTCAAGGCGCGCTTCGACTCCCTCCGCCCGGCGCTTGAACGCAAGGCGGCCGAGGACGCAGAATACGAGAGGCTTAACGGCGAAGTCATCCAGGATTCAATGCCGGTCATCTGACGGCACCTGCGCGAGGCGAACAGAAAGAAACCGCCCGTCACCGGCACTTCCGGGACGGGCGATCTTTCGTCAGGAAAACTTGGCCTTCTGTCCGAAGTCCGGCTGCCGCCGGCCCTGACCACGGCGCTTCTTCGGCCCTGGCTTCTTTCCGCCGGCAGGCGAATGTTCGAGCAGACGGCGCTTCCTTATCCTGATCCAAGGCGCAAGCGGCAGCTCATCCCTGTCCTTTCCGCCGAAGTCCACATGGAACGGATGGTCCCTGTCAACCGGGATGGTCTTGCGGATGAAGCGCTCCACCGGTTTCACGAGAATCTTCTCCTCGGGCGCGACAAACGCGATGGACTGCCCGCCCTTTCCGGCCCGAGCCGTCCTTCCGATGCGGTGCACGTAGGACTCCGTCTCCAGCGGAAGCTCCATCTGCACGACAAGATCCACCTCTGGCACGTCGATGCCGCGGCTTGCGATGTCGGTAGCGACAAGAACGCGCAGATCGCCCTTCTTGAAGCCGGTCAGCGCGCGGATGCGCTGCGCCTGCGTCTTGTCGGAATGGATCGAGGCGGCGGCGATATGCTTCTTCAGCAGGCGCTTGAGCACGCGATCGGCGCTATGCCGCGTACGGGCGAACACGATAACGCGGTCCCATTCCGGGTTGTTCTCCAGCAGCCACACGAGCAGGCTGTCCTTGGCCGAACGCTCCACGTGCATCAGCTTCTGGTTGACGGAGTCGACAGTCGGCTGCTCCGGCGAAATCATCACCTGCACGGGATCCTTCACCATCTCGCCCGCAAGCTTGAGTATCTCCGGCGCAAGCGTAGCCGAGAAGAACATCGACTGCTTCTTTACCGGAAGCTTCGAGAGGATGCGGCGTATGTCAGGCAGGAAGCCCATGTCAAGCATACGGTCGGCTTCGTCGAGCACGAAGTAGCGCACGCTGTCGAGATATATCTCGCCCTGGGTCATGAGGTCGATCAGCCGTCCGGGCGTGGCCACCACCACCTCCGCGCCACGGCGGATGTCCTTGACCTGGCTGCACTGGTTCACACCGCCAAACAGGCAGGCGCTGCGTATCTTCGTGTTCTTCGCGTACTTCACGAGGTTCTCGCGAATCTGGGCCGTCAGTTCGCGCGTGGGGCTGAGAACCAGAGCCAGCGGATGCCCTGTCTTGCGCTTTATCGCCGCACCCTCGGGGCTGACGAGCGCGTTCAGGATCGGCAGCAGGAACGCAGCGGTCTTTCCAGTGCCGGTCTGCGCGCAGCCGATGAGGTCGCGCCCCTCGAGCAGCGACGGTATCGCCTTCTCCTGAATCGGTGTTGGCTCTGTGTATCCCAGTTCGGCTATAGCCTCCTTGATCCGCTTGTCAATGCTGTCAAATACCGAGTTATTGTTGTCCGTCATCATTTTCCTTCCGCCGCAGCGATTATTTCTTCATGGGCCTTCTTAAGTGCGGCCGCATCATACTTCAATACCTTACGGTCATATGTGATCAAACCATTGATCTCGTTCTCCACGTCGGTCGTCTGCGTATAAACGCTTCCGGCCAGACCCTTCGACGCAAGATCCTTCACCTGCGCCATAAGCCCAAGATACGTCTTCAGCAGCCCTTCTTTCGTTGAGGTGTCGGCTGTGCCGCCATAGCCCCAGATCTTGCGCTCCGACTGCCAGAGGTGGTTGGAGACGGCATGGCCGAGGCCGCCAAACTCGCCGAGGAAACTCGCGCGGCGGTCGTTCACGGCGAACATCGCCGGGCCGCGGTAGAGGTGCATATCCACCGTATCGGCGGCCTCGCATACGCCCGTCGGCTTGTGTTTCGTCTCTACGCGATCATCCCATTTCCAACCCTTCGGAAGAAGATGGCCGCCTTCCCAGTCCCATGCGCCGGAAGGCCCGCTCACGATGCGCGAACGGTCGTAGCGCCGAACGAAGTCCAGCATCGCATGGGTGAGATGCTCGCCAGGCTGGCCCCAGCCCTCGTTGTACGGGATCCACGCCACGATGCTCGTGATCTTGCGGAGGTTGTCCATCATGGCCTTCATCTCATGCCGCTGGAAGCCGTAGTGCTTCACGGCATCCGCCCCCATAGGCGTACGGCTGGTGGAGGTGCAGGAGGGAAGGTCCTGGAACACCAGCAGGCCGATCCTGTCGCAGAGGTGATAGTAGCTGCGCGGTTCCACCTTTATGTGCTTGCGCATCATGTTGAAGCCGCACTTCTTGAGCGTCTCGATATCGAAACGCATGGCATCTTCGGAAGGCGGCGTGAGGAGTCCATCCGGCCACCAGCCCTGGTCGAGCGTGCCGATGGGGTAGTAGACCTTGTTGTTGAGGTGGAAACGGAGTATGCCCTTAGCATCCTTCTTCACCTCGAACTTGCGCATGCCGAAGTATCCGGAAATGCGGTCATGGCCGAAGTCGGCATCGAACTCGTAGAGGTTCGGCGACTCCGGGCTCCAGTGCTGGACGGGCGCGGGCAGCTTCACCGTGCACTCGCCATCGAGCCCGAACGTTCCACGTGCGACCGCCCTGCCGCCATACGTGACTCTCACGCGCCCGTCCACTCCAAGACCGGCCGTCTTAAGCGACGCCTCGGAAAGCATGAAGCGGAACGTCACCGTGCCCCTGTCGATATCCGGGGTCACCTCGTAGTCCGCAATGTAGGCCTCCGGCACTGTCTCCATCCACACGCTCTGCCAGATGCCGCTCACCCGCGTGTAGAAGCAGCCCTGCGGCTTGCGCTCCTGCTTGCCGCGAGACTGTATGAAGCCGTCGGTCGGATCCCACACGCAAACCGTCAGCTCGTTGTCGCCATCCTTGACGTAGTCCGTTATGTCAAGCGTGAACGGCTCGTGCGCGCCGGCATGCGGAACGTCGGTCACCTCGTTGTGCCCGATGTAGACCTGCGCGCGGAAGTCCACGCCGTCGAAGTGCAGGAGCGTACGGTATCCCTTCCTCGGATGTACGGTTATCGTGCGCGTGTACCAGAGGAACTGATCCGCCTCAAGGAACCGCTTCACGCCGGACAGCGTAGATTCGATTGCGTACGGCACGCGTATCTTGCCGTCCCATTTCTCCGGACGGCCAGGAGTGTTCGTGACCGATGTGACGGCGTAGTCCCAGTCGCCGTTCAGACACGTCCACGCGCTGCGCACCATCTGCGGGCGTGGATAGTTTCTCCACGCATTTTCGCTAGTCACCTTCTCGCCCCACTCCGTCATCATCGGAGCCGCCGACCAAGCCGCCAGCGGAAGGAGGCAAACAACCTTCTTCAGTAGTTTTTTCATGCCGCAATTATACCAAATCGCGCCAGAATAAGAAACGGAAAAATCAACCGGAGTTTACCCCACAAAGGTTTGAAGATTTGAAAGTTGTTTCGTTCAAGATTAAAGGTTGAAAGTTGGAAGGTTGAAGGTTGAAAGGCGCGATGACCCCAACGCGGCGAGCCTGCCGCCCGCGAGGGTCGCGCGCTGTCGCGACCGTTCATTTTTCCACGACTATATTTATATAGGG
>CAMPAA010000122.1 GCA_946631345.1 uncultured Verrucomicrobiota bacterium | reverse complement strand
GCGCGCGGCGCATCTCGATCTGGAGATCGATGATCTTCTCGACCTCCTCGTGCGCACGCTTGAGCGCCGCGATGAAGTCCTCGTCGGACACCTCCGAGGCGG
Source organism: uncultured Verrucomicrobiota bacterium (assembly GCA_946631345.1). GTDB lineage: Bacteria > Verrucomicrobiota > Kiritimatiellia > RFP12 > UBA1067 > UBA1731. The sequence goes on along the minus strand of CAMPAA010000122.1, from coordinate 9,080 downwards.
AGCCCTCCATCATGAGGAACTTGCCGCGGATGCCGGCGTAGAGCAGGTCGATGTCGCTCTTAGCCTTCTGCTCGTGCGTGGGGTTGATCACCCATTCGCCGTCGATGCGGCCGATGCGGACGCACCCGATCGGGCCCATGAACGGAATCTCGCTGATGTGGAGCGCCGCCGACGCCGCGTTCACGGCGAGGAAGTCGGCCTCGCGCGTGCCGTCCGACTGGATGAGCATCGAGTTGACCTGCACGTCGTTGTAGTAGCCGTCGGGGAAGAGCGGACGGATAGGCCGGTCGCACATGCGCGCCGTGAGAATCTCCTTCGAGCTGGGGCGCGCCTCGCGCTTGAAGAACCCGCCGGGGAACTTGCCAGCCGCGTAGAACTTCTCGCGGTACTCGCACTGGAGCGGGAAGAAGTCTATCCCCTCGCGCGGAGTGTCAGTGTTGGTCACGGCCGTGAAGACCGTGTTGTCGCCGTACGAGACGGTGACCGCCCCTGCCGCCTGCTGCGCCAGAAGCCCGGTCTCGATCACGAGATCCTGCCCGCCGATCGAAACCTTGAACTGCTTGGTACCTTCCATTTGCTACCACCTTACCGGCGCAGGCCAAGCTTCTTGATGAGATCTTTGTACTTCGCCTCGTCCTCGCGCTTGATGTAGTCGAGGAGCTTGCGGCGGTTGTTCACCTTGCGGAGAAGACCGTAGCGGGACGCATGGTCCTTCTTGTTCTGCTTCAGGTGCTCCGTGAGCGCCTGAATCTCCTTGGTGAGCGTGGCGATCTGGACCTCGGAGGATCCCGTATCGCGGTCGTGGCGTCCGAATTCACTGCGGACTGCTGCCTTGTCTATCATTTTCTTTTTCCTTTTCTTTTTGTCTTGGTAAGCTGTTGTCTTGCGTGTTCGCCGATGGGCGCAACCGCTTCCCTTCGCTGCGCATTCCGGCGATTCTTGCACCGCGACAGACGAAGGTGAACCCCTGCAAAGAGGAAACCCGCGAGAGGGAACGAATCCTTGGTCGGTCGCAGATGGGCGCGTAAGATACCATAACTCGCCGCCAAACGCAAGGGGGTAATTGAAAAAAGACTTCAGGATGCTGTTAGGAGGCACTTCATTGCCGCCGACAAGTGTGCCGCCCAGGTGGGAAGCGGCGAGTGACGCCGGCGAAGGTCACCTCGGCAGGTGTAGGCGACGTGAACGTGAGCATGTCCGGCGTGACGTCTACATGGACGGCCCCCGCGACAGTTGGCACGGTGGCCTTAACATGACCGAGTCCACCCAGCTGCGGGCGGATCGACACCGTCCTGAATCCGGGTTCGCGGGGAGTCACGCCTACGATGTAGCGCGCGATGATGTTCAGCGGCACGGCACCCCAGGCATGATTGAGGTCCAGGTTCGGTTTTGCCGCCGGCGACCACGCCTCCATCGAGATGGTCGAACCGAAGTTGAGCATGCCCACCCAGCTGCGTTCGCCGGTGGCGGACATCAGCCGCACTGCGACATCCGCGCGTCCAGCCTCGCATAGCGCCTCCAGAAGATACTGCGCGAAGTACACGCTGCACGCCATTCCCTTCCGCTCCAGAAACGCAACGACCCCCTGCACCCTTTCCGGCGGCACGAGGCCGAATGCGAGCGCGGCGGCGTTTGCATGCAGCGATATGTGCGAGGTGCCTTCGCCATCGACATACAGGCCGGTTCCGGCATCGAGGAACGCCCGCTGGAACGAGGCGTTCACGGCCTTGGCGCGCGCGATGAACGCACGCGCGTCATCGTCCTTGCCGAGCGCACCGGCGATGTCCGCCAGCTCCAGGAGGTTGCGGTGGTAGAAGGCGTTCACGACAGCGTTCACTGGCCGGAACACGAATCCGTCGCGTTCGCCATCAGGCCAGTCCACAATGTCGGATGCGCCGGGTTTCGCGCCCTTCCGCCTTTCGCCCCCCGTCTCCAGCAGGCCATCTGAGGTACGGGCGTAGCGTTCCATCAACTTTTCGTGGGCAAGCCTGCCATAGTGCTTCGCGAGTGAGCGCGTGTCTCCAGTCCACATCCAGTCGGCCCATGCCATCTTTATGGAGTGCTGACGCCACTCTGTCGGCCATGTCCAATGCTCCATGAGCCACTCGTGGGACTTGCGGGCCAGCGAGCAGTCGTCGTCAATGGCGTAGTGGCAAAGCTGGTTGATGTATGCGTCCGCCTCGTACGGGGTGCGTTCGCGGTCGCCATCAACGTACACTCCGCAGAACGACGTGGCGAGGATCGAGTACTTGCACATGTCGTACACGCGCACAAGATCGGCACAGTCGCAGGTGAACGCGCTCTTGCCCATGTCGATGGGGTAGTTGACGGCCATCTGGCGCAACTCCATCACCGGGCCAGACACGACCTCCACGTAGCGGAACGGCATAACCACGCCGAAGCGCTCCGGCAGGAGAATAGCCGGGGCGTTGGGGTCATACCCCTTGAGGTTCAATCTGTCCGGCGGCAGCGGCACCCGGTGCTCGCCAGCCTGCTTCACGCCTTTCACGCGGCGGCAGCGTATCGTCGAACGCGGGTAGGCGTTGGTCACCTCGCCCCGCTCGTTGAGCAGTTCGCCCATGACCAGCTCGTAAGGTCCCGCCTCCGGGCCTGACAGCACCAGCCAGCCCACCGCGTCGCGCCCGAAATCGACGACGGTACGTCCGGCGGCGTTCTGCACCGACCTGACGGGAGACACCTCGCGCGACACGAGCTCCTTGTAGTTGTACGGATCATCTGCTCCGTTGAGCAAAAGGACCTGTGCCGCCATCGCCGCAAAACCTAATGCAACTCTCATCAACGAACCGCCTTTCTGATGTATATTCAGTTCACGCATCCGATGCCGGTCATCGCACCTTGCGACGCAGGACGAACGCGGAAAGACCAAGAAAGATGCACGGCCACGCCACCATGTCGGCGACGATGGCCCCGATAAGCTCACGCATAGGTATCGCCCTGCCGGATGCGAGGTCCGATACCGGGGATATCTCGGAGAGCGCCGCCGTGAAGCGCGTGACTGCACGGGATATGGCCAACCCGGCCTTCTCGCCCGCCGTAGTCTGGAACTCGTCAGGGAACTGCGACACGGCATCCGGCGCCATCAGCGCAGCCGACAGCAGAACCACCGCAGTGAAAAGCGCGACCGGACGCGAAAGCGCCGCCGAAAGGAAAAAACCGAACGCGGCCAGGAGGCCAGCCAGCGCCATCATCTCCCCAGTGGCGCGGAGACTGTTCGCAAAGAATGAATCGCCGGGCGCAAGCAGCTCCACGTCGCGGCGCGGGCGCAGCATCACATCGGACCGGCCAGTGTTGGTGAATGTGAGCGAAAGATCGCGCAGCACGTCACCTGCGCCGGGCGCGACGGTGAGGGAGAGAATATCCGCGCGCGGAACGAGCGGCGTATCCAGTATGGCCTGAGTGCTGTTGCTGACCGTGCCTTCGCAGTCCCTGTACCGGAATATGCCGTTAAGCGCCATCCGGGTGTTGTACATCGTGGAGAAACGGGTTCTCGCTGCGAGCCGTTCGCCGGCCGGGACGTCGAACGGCAGCGAAATGGACTTGCCGGGGCGCACGACTTCGTAGCGTTCGTTCTCCTTGGCCGTCAGCAGCGCGAGCACGGCGGCGCGTGGGGCCTTCTTGACGGCCTCTGGGGTACGTTCGCTCGCAAGGAACGCCGCCATCGCCTCTGCCGCCGCCACCTCTGCCGGAGGCAGCGAGGGAGAATGATGCACCTTGCAGTCGGGCGGGGTGAGACCGGAGGAGAACGGAACGACGTTGACAAGTGCCGCGTTTACGGCAAGCATGACGCCTACGAGCACGACAAGCGCAAGCCAGCGTCCAACCGCCACGGAAAACGCGGATATGGGCCGCACCAGCACGAGAGGCAGAAGTTCGGCATCCCGCTCCCTCGCGAACGATCCGCAGGCGAGCGCCAGCGACGCGACGCACATGAGCGCGGAGACCGTACCGCAAACCACCCGCACATGCATCTCAAGCCTTCCGGCCGCAGAGCCATCGGATCTGACCAGACCCGGCAGCAGGAAATGCGCGGCCACGACGGCTGCAAGGAGTATCCAGAGCGTCTTGCCGCGCCACAGGCTGCGCCATGTAATGAGAAACGCCGTTATCACTGTTCGTCCTTCTGCGCGTTCAGGCGTTCCTCAAAATACTCCTCAAGCGCATGGCGCTTGTCGCGCGCGGCAGCCACAATGTCGGCCACCACCCCGCCGCCGACCTGCCGCCCGGCTGACACCACCGCAACGCGGTTGCATATGTCCTGCACATCGAAGAGCTGGTGGGAAGTGAGCAGCACGGTCATGCCACCGGCGGCGAGGCGGCCTACCAGCTCCTTCACCTCTCGCGTTCCGATAGGGTCCAGACCCGATGTGGGCTCGTCGAGGATCAGCAGCTCCGGCGACGCGACCAGCGCGGCGGCTATCGCCACACGGCGGGCCATGCCTTTCGAGAATCCGCCCACCGTCCGGCGGCGCACATGGGAGAGCTTAAGCTCCTCCAGCAGCTCCGCCGTGCGCGCGCGGGCGGCCGCACGCTTCATCCCGGAGAGTCCGGCGTAGTACAGCACGGTCTCCTCGGCCGTGAGGAACGGATGCAGATGGGAAAGCTCCGGCAGATAGCCAAGACGCGTCCGCGCCGCCTTTGCTCGGGGATCGAGTCCAAACAGCCTCACGGTTCCCCTTGTCGGGCGGATCAACCCAAGAACCATCTTGATTGTGGTTGACTTGCCGGATCCGTTAGGCCCAATCAGGCCGAACACATCGCCACGCCGCACCTCCAGGTCAAGGCCGCGCACAGCCTGGGCGAGCGGGCGCATCCAGAAATCGCGAAAGGTCTTTTCCACTCCCTTCAGCTCTATGACCGTCTCAACCATCGTCACTCAAGCTCCTTTCTCTCCAGCGAAACGCATCCCACCAACAGCCAAAGCGCCATCAGGCAAAGGCCTGCGGCGATGGGCATCGTCGCCGACATATCGCCCTCAGCCAGCCAAAACGCGCGCATATCCGGCACAAGGCATCGCACCGGCGACAGAAATCCAGCCGCGACAGCAGCCACCACGCACGCAGCCACACCGTTATCCTTGAGGCGGGTGGCGAGCGCTCCTGCCATCACCACGTACACGCCGCCTGCCGCCGCCAACGCGCCGAACGCCGGAAGCGCAGCCGCAACTGGTTCGGCCGACTCCAGCAGCGCCAACCCGGGAAGCTGGAGACCCGTCGCAAGCAGACAGGTCCACATGCAGAACCTGCGGTTCATGAAGCGGTTCAGAAACGCCGCTCCGGCGAATGCCATCAGCGCACCCGACACCCCAACCGCAAACGCCGGCCCCCACACTCGCGTAACACCCTCCGCAGTGAATATTTCAGCCGCCTTCGCGCACGAGAACGAAGAGAGCGCGGTGGCCGAGAAAACGCCAACGAAGAAGAGCGCGAACACCGACAGCACTCCCGCAATCCTCGCTGACAGGTAGAGCGGGCGCGACACTCCGAGCGCAAGCGCCGCAGCAGCGGTGCCGGTCTCGAGCTCGCGGCCGATTGCGCGCGCCGCCGCAGGCACCGCGAAAAGCAGGCCGAACACGAAGAGCGCCGAAAGCCCTGTTTCCCGCGCCAGCCGCCCCGGAGCCCCGAAGCGGTGGTACTGGAGCGCCGGCAGAAGATGCACAGCCAGCATCGCGACCGGAAAAAGAATCGCGGAAAGCGGCTGAGACATGGTCTCGATCGCCGCCGTCCGCGTAATGGCCAGAAAGCGCCCCATGCGCTTACCGGCGATAGTCGGTATCGGAATAGAACGAGGCCAGATCGTTCGGCCCGGCCGCAGGGCCGACAGCCTCACGGAAAAGCGTCCATGTGCAAAGCCCGATGACGACCAGGGCAGCAATGCCGGCCACAAGCGTCATCGCATTGAGCCATGCCGGTGCGCCGGCGACGGTCTTTGAATCGTCCACGACCGGCTCAAGTCCGCCCGCAGGCAACGGCTTTATGTCCGGAATGTCGGCGACAGGGGAAAGCTCGGCTACATCGCCTGGTGCCTCGGCAGACGCATCGGAGGCGGCTGGGGCCGCCGTCGTTTGGCCGGGTCGGTGCAGACCGCTCACGGTCGGGCGCTTGAAACCGGGCCGCTTCAGCTTGAGAGTCTTTTTCTGAGTGACGGTGGCCGATGTCTCGGTCGTAGCCGTCACGGTGGTAGCCTCAGTGTTCACAGCTGGGGCGGCGGGCTGCGCAGGCGGCTCGGCGGCTGGGGCCGCAGCAGGCGCCGCTGCCGGCGCAGGAGCGGGAGCTGGCTTGAGCGCACTTGGCGCTGCCGGCTTAACGGCACCGGGTGCCGGCGGTATGTCAGTCGGGCGACGCAGCTTGATCGTCTTCATCGGAGCGGCGCTCTTCATGGTTGGCGCCACCCCGATGGCGGACTCGAGGGAAATGCGGGATGTCTTCGTCTTCGCCGCCTGCGCCTGAGCCGGCGTTAGTATGCCCTCCGCGATGATTCCGGTCTTGCGCAGTATCGCCTGGGCGGCGATCGGGCTGGTGATAGCCTTCAGCTGTGGCGTTGCGGCGGCAGGCTTCGCCTCTGCGGCAGCCTCCGGAACCGCAGCCGGTGGAGGCGGAGTGCCGGTGGCGGGCTTTAGCGTGACGGGCTTGGCGCCTCCAATCACAGGCTTGCGGATCAGCGGCTTGCGGATGACCGGTTTCAGCTTCACCGTAGGTGCTGCAGCCACGGCCGATGCATCCGGCGAAACTTTCGGCGGCGCAGAGCCTCCTTCTTCAGGCGTTATTGGCGTCATCTCGACTTCTTCGCTCATATCGCTCCCTCCTTGGCTCAAACTCAAACAGCCATCACTTCGGCTTCCTTGGTCTTAAGCTCGGCATCAATGCGGGCTATGCCGTCATCTGTCGCCTTCTGAATCTTCTCAAGACCCTGGTCGCGCTCGTCCTCGGTGATCTTCTTGTCCTTCTCCAACTTCTTGACCGCCTCGTTGGCGTCGCGACGGACGTTGCGCATGACGATTTTCTGGTCCTCCGCCTGCTTCTTGGCGACCTTGACAATCTCCTTGCGGCGCTCCTCGTTCAGCTCGGGGATCGTTATGCGAAGCACACGCCCGTCGGTCTGCGGCGTCACGCCGAGGTTGGCGGCGAGAATCGCCTTGTTCATCTCGGCAAGCACGCTCGGATCGAACGGCGCAATCTTGATCTGGCGCGGCTCTGGCGTGGAGATCGTAGCCAGGTTCTTGATAGGCGTGGGCGCACCATAGTAGTCCACCTTGACGCCATCAACGAGTGCCGGCGACGCTTTGCCTGTGCGCAGCCCCGCGAACTGGGCCTTGAGCGTATCGAAGCTCTTGGCTATCTTGGCATTCGCATCAGCCAGCACTTCAGTCACGTTTTCCATGAAATCATCCTCCGTTTAGATAGTGTCTCCAAAACAAATGCCGCATTATACCGCATTCCCGTGCCGAAATCAACCGCCTTGCGCCAATTTCACCAAATCACAATGCGCGTTGCACTCAAAGCACCGCACTGACGCAAATCCGGCGGATTGGGGCAATCCGCCTTACCAGCGCAACCCGTTTCCCCGTTCTAGGAACATCGTTTCCCCGTTCTAGGAACATCGTTTCCCCGTTCTAGGAACATCGTTTCCCTGTTCAGGGGACATCAAATCCCCCTTCAGGGGACATCTGCTGCCCGAGCGAGGGCGGCGAGGACGGAGTCGGCAACCTGCTCGGCCTCTTTTGCGCAGGGGAGCAAGAGCCTCGCTCAAATTCAAACCCTACGCCGCATCCATTCGCAGAAAAACGGACTTGCAAACTTCCTTTCCTTTCATCCCACCCGAAACCAACCGTTAAGTCATCAGTCATTTTTCCGCAAACCATTTCCACGATGGGACAACGCGGATTATCCGACCGCCTTGGCTGATCAAATCCGACTGGTCTCGCGTCACCAAAACAGCCTCCTTGATACCAAACCTTTCCATCGCACGCACAGCACCGTTGATCTCCCGCTCCTCATTATCGCGGCTAAGCTCCCAGCAAACCTGTACGGCGCTGAATGTCCCGTCCCTCCGTTCGACCACGAAGTCACATTCCGTCCTATCGGTATCATTGGCAAAGTAGAATATCGAATCATCGGGATTACGAAGCTTCAGATAGACCAGATTCTCGAGTTTGTGTCCGAAGTTCGCTTCGTCAACGGACTCAATTGCCGTCACCAGGCCTGTATCACAGGCATAGACCTTTTTTGGTGCCGACATGCTGGCCTTGGGCGATGCAGCAAATCGCGGTATCCGCTGAATGAGGTAGGTCTCCTCCAGATAATTGAAATACTCCAGGATAGTCGACGCCGAAGTAACGTGCACCGCGTCCTTGATGCGGCTAGGCGAAATCAACCGACTACAAATTTCTCCCATCCCTCAATGTCCTGCACCTCGTCCAAGACCAGAGTGTCTGCCTTCCGCTCCTTTACAATCTCATAGAGCAGCAGAAAATCGTCAGGCGAATGCTACTGACCTTCATCTATTTTCTCCTTTTGGCGGCATATTATACCATCATTTCCTTTTGGCGGTATATTATACCATCATTTCGCCGAGAATGGAATGGTCATTTCGCCATCACCGTAATGATATCCTTGAGAGGATTGCCAAGAAGCCATTGCGTCCATGCAGGTCCTCTAAAGGAATATGCGCACCTGAGCAGTCAGGAACGACGTGGGATATTCGACCGCATGATGGTCTTTCTGCTGCCATCTATGCGTCGCGGACGGATCCATCTCCACCATCGGCACTGGCCTCACCTTCCAGACTCACATGCCGCGTGGAGCCCAGACAAGCGCATGAATTTGTTAAGGAAATCTTAAAGAAATGTTATGCCGCCTCCACGCACGGGCCTGTCCCCACGCAGAGGCAGACATTGCAGAGGCTGCGGGCGGCGTGGGGACACACCCTGATGGACACACCCTAGCCCACTTGGGGACACACCCTTCGCCACTCAGCCGCGCCGCGTGGGGACAGACCCTGCGATTTCCCGAAAGGCATTGGTGTCGCGATTGCCCTTTGGGCCAAAACCTATGTCAGAAAGC
>CAMPAA010000121.1 GCA_946631345.1 uncultured Verrucomicrobiota bacterium | reverse complement strand
AACGGAAGGGAAATTAAGAGTAATCGGGAGGTTTACAACCTCCGTATTATGCGCACAAAGAATCGGTTGCGAGAAAAATCAAATGTCTATTACGACCTCTACGTCATCCTTGGCCGCGCCAGTAACTTTCTCTTCCTTCTCTTCAGTAACCTTCCAGGCACTCTTTTGTCCCGTAGGAAGATAACGGTAATAAACCATAAGTTGAAGCGCAACATAGCAAGTTGGCGCAATCGGCTGAGTACCGATATGCATATCCTCACATGTCCAATAGCCGATTTCCTGAGGCATACCACGATGATCCTGATATTTGCCAAGTTCTTTGTGCTGACCGCGTTTATAGCAGGCCTTCATCTTGCCGTTCCATTCGGCCCAGCGCTTGTCACCTTCAAAGTAGTTGAAAAACACCATGGTTGTCCAGTAGTTGGCTCTAACCGGACAACATGAGATATCCGTGGTCGTGAGCGTAGGTGGCTCCCATTCATCCATGAGAATGCCGAGTGTCTTGTCAATCACCGGATTGTCGCCAGCACCAACGTACTGCATACCAACAACACCGAGCATGTAGTGCCACATCATAATACGCGGATAATTGACCGGAGGCGGACCATAGTAGGCGCTCGAAAAACCGCCGTACTTCTTGTTGGCTTGATGTAAGAAGCCTTCACGTAACTTATCGAGACCCTTCTGCAAGTTTGGAATCTTAAACCGTGAAAGCTGTGCTGATCTGAGAGCCATGACATAGAACGTTAACTTAGTCAAATCACGAGGCTCAACGTTCTTGGAGCCATCTCTGTATGGACCCCAAATCGTCTCTTTCATACGATCAGCGAGTTCATTTAAAGACGATTCAACGATTTCTCGGATATTAGGATTATGAGACAGGCCGTAGGCCTCGGCAAGTGCTGCCAGAGCGATAGCATCTTTTGAACGCTGGCGCATCAGAAACTCAACCCCTTTCCGAACGGTATCGCCAAATTCTGGGTCGCCCCCAGGCTTGATTCCGCGCGCAAGGTAAGTGAGCACAACGAAGCCAGTCATGTGCAGGGAACCGCTACGACCTGCCCAGCTTCCATCTGGACGCTGCTGTGTTTTGAGCCAACGGAGCGCACGCATTACGCATCGTTCGGTCTCGGCATCGCCGCCGAATTTAGCAAGCGACCTTGCTCGGGCAGATGCCGATCGAGCTTGCCCAAGCACTGTATTCATCTTCACAGGCGCCTGAATATCCATTACCGCATTGGGATTCTCGACAACTGGTGCATTATCGGTGGACGGAGTGACAACATCCGTAGGTGTGGAGATGTTGTCTATTGATGGATTTGAGATGTCATTCAACACCTCAGTTTCTACCGTTTGATCCGTATTCTGCTCGACAGTATCCTCCATTTCAGGTGGAGGTTCGTCAAGGGTGGCTTCTTCCTCCGCTTTTGCTACATTTATATCGCGTAAGTCTTTGTTTGACTTTGACGGCACAGAGCAGACGAAAAGGATCGCAATAAAGATAAGCGGGATAACTACAGCACCCACAGGTGCCAGCAACCGCTGCATCTCAATTAGAGCCTCCTTATATTCACGTGAGCCTGCCGGAGCCTTAAGCCCCCTCAAAAGCATCTTTATGCGATCAAAGAACGAAGGAGTCTCAAACTGTTTCTCAATTTCCTCAATTTTGAGTTCTTCCTCGGCAAGTTCTTCCGCAATCTCTGGATTGTTCTGGATCGTATCACTCACTTTGTGCCTCCTTTCTTAGCAGGTGCAACAGCTCCGCCTTTGGTGGCACCAGCCCCCTTCCCAGCTGCTGCAGTTCCGCCGCCGGCGGTAGAGAGAACTCCGGCAACATTGCCGGCTTTCTTTAGTACATCAAGATCGCCATTGAAAATCACATCAATGCCTATGTTCCCGATGCGCGGTACAAGTCCCCGGCGATTTGATCCCTTGACTGATAAAACGACTTCGTTCTTCCCAAAGACCACCACCCCTGATGGAATGGCGTATATCTGGGAACCGGCGCGTTTTTTGATCACCTTCAGCGGCTTGCCGTTGACATTGACATCAATGTTCCAGCCGCTTGGGATCTCGATTATGGTGGTCAGGTAGCATTTGGGAACTATGCGCTCCTTCTTGAGCGTATGCATGTCATCCCATACAAAAATGTCGTAGCGGGCCGTACCCTTGATCTCCTTGGGAGAACTGGTGACGAGTGACTGCCCTTGGATTGTAGTGTATTTCTTCATGTCCTTCACAAACGCTGGAAACCTCCGCCGGTAGTTAACGAAATACCGTTTGTTCTCAAGCCGAATCTTCTCCTGTGGAGGTTGAAAGAGTTTGGGGTCAGTATAGCACCACCAACCATTCCAAGCTTCATCTCGTCCTGATGAATACATTATGCCTTTAGCGCCAGCAAGTCTGGCCTCGGTGACTCGTGCACGATACACCTCCTGACACTGACGTGGCATTCGCTGATCGTCTTCTCGTCCACCTTCGTCGTTATAGGAATAGATGCGTGAATTGTTGATTGTGGCATAAAACGGAATGCCGCACTTCTTCGCAAACTCGGCGGACTCTGACCAGCGGTTCAACTCTGTGCCACCGAAGAACAGAAGATCGACAAACTTCTGGGCACACCATGCCTCGACATCCATACCTGCATCCTTGCATGCTTGGCTTGAATCCGGCACACATACCGCGACAAGGCACCCCTTCGCCTTTGCCGCCGCCGAAATCAATCCCAGCATTTCCGTAATTAACTGACACTGCGCGGAACTTGCCACACCGCTTCCATGGACCACGTTTCTGAACAGATACGGCGACCGACAGAAGTCGATGAAGATCCCGTCTATATCGTAACCCTCTATGATTTCCTTGGCAATGGCCGTGAACTTGGCACGCACCTCCATCTGATTGTAATCCTCGTTAAGCCAAGAACCGAACATTGGCTCGTTGCGCGTCAAACCCTTGAGTGGCGGGGTATCGGGATGCGAACCCATGAGCCACGACAGATGCTTCGACTTGAATGTATTGAACATGTAGTTGCCCCAGAGATATGGTGGCGGCGGCTTGAGAGGATTGCAGTCGTTGCTGTATAGAAACTGCAACTCGTTTACGCATAGCCCCACGAATATCTCCTTCTTGTTTTTGCGGGCCCAGCTACACATTGCTGTGACAGGATCCTGTGCACGACCGGCTTTCTTAATTTCGGGCAGCGCGTTCTTCATTCCCCTAAGCCAGCTTGATTTGCTGTCAGGCTGCTGCATCTGCGGTTCGTTTGACGGAATCATTGCAGAGAGGTTTGCAAAGTTACCCAGCGGAAAATAAACGAATGTATCCGGCTGAATCTCGGCTTTCAGCGCTTTGGCGCTGAGACCATCCCAGCTTCTGCTGTTGCCGCCGAACCCGTTGACAACCGCCTCTGCCGTATAGGGCAACGACTTCGGCCACATGACAGGCCCATTGTCGAAATGGTAGAAAATGACGTCACGCTTGCGGTTGACGTCACCGGCCGATAACGCCACCGTAGCCGCAGCTGCCGCAAGGCAGAAGATGGTTCTTTTCATATATGTCTTCTCCGCTTTGTTTAAACGCCCGTATTGTATCACAACTTGGACGTTTCGGGGGAAACTTTTTGTGGTATAATTTCGCGCATGGATTACGGAGATACGGAGCCTCTTGCCGCGCGTATGCGGCCGCGAACGATCGATGAGGTCGTAGGACAGGAACACATTCTCGGCGCAGGCAAACTTCTGCGGCGTGTCATCGAGGCTGACCGCCTCACGAACGTCATATTCTTTGGCCCTCCAGGATGCGGCAAGACTACGCTGGCGGAAGTCATCGCCAAGGCGACGAAACGCAATTTCGTGCGCTGCTCAGGCGTTGTATCCAATGTAGCTGAGATTCGCAAAGTGTGCGACCGCGCGCGCACCGAACTTGGCGGCCCCGGCACGATCCTCTTCGTAGACGAGATACATCGCTTCAACAAGGCGCAGCAGGACGTACTTCTGCCATACGTTGAAGACGGCACCGTGGTGCTCATCGGCGCGACAACTCACAATCCGTCAATGTTCGTCAACACACCGCTCACATCTCGTTCGCTTGTGTTCGAGCTGAAACCACTCTCGCCAGAGTCCGTGATCCAGCTCCTCGACCGCGCCTGCGCCGACAAGGAACGTGGATACGGCGCATACCCTTCCGTGTTCGACCCAGACGCAAAACGATTCCTCGCTGAAATATGCGATGGGGATGCCCGTCACGCCCTGACTGCCCTTGAGATCGCATTCCGCTCGACACCCCCTTCCAGAGAAGACCAACTCATCCATCTGACCCCCGAGGTGATTGCGGAATGTGTCCAGAAGAAACTCGTCCAATACGACAAGAAGGAAGATGGGCATTACGACACAATTTCGGCTTTCATCAAGTCGGTACGCGGTTCCGATCCTGATGCCGCAGTGTACTGGCTCGCTAAAATGCTCGTCGCAGGCGAAGACCCTCGCTTCATCGCCAGACGCCTCGTTATCCTCGCTTCAGAGGATATCGGCAACGCCGATCCGCGCGGGCTTTCCGTAGCAGTGAACGCCTTGCAGGTGGTGGAGTTCATAGGAATGCCGGAAGCGCGAATTTCTCTCGCACAGGCCACCACGTACCTTGCGACTGCACCGAAATCTAATCGTGCCTACATGGCGGTCGAGCAGGCAATGGCCGACATACAATCAGGCGCAGTGCAGCCTGTTCCAGAACACCTCAAGAATGTGCATGTCAAGGCTGTTGGCAAGGAAAAAGCGGACGGCTACATCTACCCACATGACTTCCAGGGTGCCTGGGTGCAACAGAACTACATGCGAATACCAAAACGGTACTATGTCCCATCAGATCGCGGCTACGAATCCACCATCGCCCAACGCATGGCCATGCTCGCAAAGCACGGCGCGGGATCGGCAAGTGACCGATAGCCAGATTTCTGCTTAGTAAAATATGTCTAATCTTTTTGGGTGCATGAGACCGAAATCGGCCTCGAGACCTTGTCCCAGCATGAGACTGCGTGAACCGTGAACGTCAGGTTTTCGCCTGGGAGCCGATCGCAGGCGATGGTCATTGGCGAACGAGCTGTCGCCCTTGGATCTTCCAGGCCAAATCGTAGGCCTTCCGGCACCAGCACGAACTTCTGGTCAGGCTTGCCCGGTGTAGACGCAGTGATCTCATAGCGCACCGCACGCGCTGAACGTACTGCCGATGCCGCTGGGATGGAAAGCTTCCATACATCCACCTTGCGGCGCTGCGATTTCTTTGCGCCGCGCGTGATCGCGGCGGAACGCATCACAGACAATTTCGCGCCAGCCGGGAACTCAGGTGCCAATGCCTTTGCCGCCCTGGATGCGAACTCAAACGGTTTGCTCTCTGCCGCCGGAAGCGGCATCACAAGATCGTTCCCGAGAGAAATGCCGGTCAGGAACTCGCGGCGCGAAAAGACTATGCGATCGCCGTATACGCGCACCATTTGCCCCTGGCGGCAGTTCATCCTGTCTGGCAGTTTCATGGTCTTGCGTGCATCGTAGAGTGCGAAATCGGGGCCTTTCGGTGTTTTCCCATTCTCGGCACCGCCCGGAACCGGCTCGCGGCCAGTGGCTATGTTGAGCGACACATCGCGCAACGACCCGCAGCCAATCGCAGTAAACGTCCCTTGCCAGATGGACCGTTCGTCTGTCAGCGATGTGTGCGAATGCCCGGAAAATGTGATTGCGTTTGGATATGCAGACAGGATTTCAGTGGAGATTCCGTCATCCTGCCCCCACACACCTTTTCCGTGCACAGTCCCTTTCGGATGTGGATGCTGCACATGGAAGAACGGCAGGGACGGATTGATGGCTGCCTTGCGGCTTTCGTAGTATTCCCTCAATCCCCTCGTGAACTGCTCGTTGGCGCCTTTGCACCAGCCGTTGCACCAGTGGGCGCCCTCGAAGAGATATCCATTTACGTTCTTCTCGAAGAACGGCGTCCACTCCTCGCCGAATATTTTGTCCCACCACTTGCGCGGATTTGTCTGGAGAAGATTCGATTCGCAACGCTTCTTGTCCTCAATAATCTTCTTTGAACGGCTGTAGGTTGACCAGTCGTGGTTTCCAAACACAAACACGCGTTCTACATGCCGACCGTCCGGGGCCTTATCGTTGGGGAACACCCTGAACCAGGCGTTGGCAACGGCCTGAAGTTCGCCTACGAACCCCCAGTGAGCCATATCGCCTGCGATCACCACGGCGTCTGCGCCGTTATCTCTGAACCATTCGAAAGCTTTGATGAGCGTATCGGTGTTGTAACTATCGGCCAACACTTCGCCACCCTTCTTGAACGACACATGCACATCCGACAGCACTCCGAACGACAGAGTAGGCTTGCCGCCGGAGAACATACCCGGCGCGGCGGAGAAGATGCGGCGCGGCGAAATCGCCAGGGCACTTGCGAGACCTCCAATGAAAAACCTGCGTGAAACGTTCATTGTCTGTTCCGCCTTTATGTTTCAGTGGTTGGCGCCGGCGATCCTGCTTTCGGCCATGCGAAGCAGTTCCCTGTTCTTCTCGCCAAGCTCCGGCTTCTTCTTAAACGACGCAACCAGCGCTGTTTCGAGATTTTCGTCAGATAGCCCCGTGAGCCTGTACTTCTTGAGGGCCGCCAGCATCATCGTGTTCGCGGCCTTGGGCACTCCGAAATCCTCGGCCATCTTGATTGCCGGCCAGCGGTAGAGTGAAACGCCCTCTGGCGGACGAACGGAGATCGGAACCGTTTCGTCCACGATGATTGCCCCCCCTCTCTTCACGTCGCCCGCGAACCGCTCGTATGCCGGTTGGTTCATGCACACGAGAACGTCGGGATGCTCCACGGTCGGGGCGCCGATCGAGCTTCCGGATATCACCACCGAGCAGTTGGCGCTGCCTCCTCGCTGTTCGGGGCCGTAGCTCGGGAACCAGAGCGTGTGACGCCGTTCGAGGCGCGCGGCCTCCGCTACACAAAGGCCGAGCGAAAGCACTCCCTGCCCACCATAGCCTGCGAACTTGAAACGTCTTTCGGGTATGCTGGGGTCGTTGATCGCTTCGGGCGTGCGCTCTCCGTCGTCGAAAAGGTCGACGCATGTTGTTTTCTTCGGAACGGGCTTTACCGCCAGTGCGGAGGATTCGGGATGGATGGTCGGCTCAACACCCGCCACGCCCTTCTCCGTATCGCGGAACGTCCCGAGCGGGAACTCGCGCTCCATCTCGTTCATGCAGAACTTGGCGGCGGTCAACGCGTCCATCCGGAAGTTTGTGGGGCACGGAGCGAGTATCTCAAGCAGCGCGTAGCCCTTGTGCTGACGCTGAATCTCGAACACCCTGCGGATTGCCTGCTTGCACTGCATGATGCGCTTTGTGTCGGCTACGGATACGCGCGCGATGTACACGGGAGCCTGAAGCTGGTTGAACACCTCGCACACATGGAGCGGATGCCCGGTGAGTGATGGATCTCGTCCAAACGGCGTGGTGGTGGTCTTCTCGCCCTCGAGGGTGGTGGGCGCCATCTGGCCGCCAGTCATGCCATAGAGCGAGTTGTTGATGAATATGCAACCGAAGCGTTCGCCACGGCTTGCGGCCTGGAACGCGTTGTTGAAGCCGATCGCCCCGAGATCGCCGTCGCCCTGATATGCGATTGTCACGGCGTCTGGCCGCGCGCGGCAGGCACCTGTAGCCGCCGCAGAAGCGCGGCCATGTGCGGCCGAGATGTGTGCGGCATCCCAGTAGTAGTATGTGAACACTCCGCATCCTACCGGATCGACGAATATGGTGTCATCCTGAAGGCCCATCTCGGCGCATGCCTCGGCAATGAGCTTGTTCACGATGCCGTGCCCGCAGCCCGGACAGTAGTGCGTCGTGCGCGCGTGCGGCTTGCCGCAACGCGGAAACTCCTGATACATTCCCTTCTGTTCTATCACGCTCATGTTCTTCGCTCTGTAAATTTGCGTGAATTATACCACAAAGGGCGAACGTTAGGGGCGACGTGGATGAAGATGCAGCAGGAGTCCCATCGCGATGATGGACAGAAAACCGCAGAAGCCGAGTGCATCAGGCACCTGGCCGAACACCGCGAACCCAAGCGCAGCCGCAAAGATGATTCCTGAATAGTCGTACACGGCGATCTGCCGCGGCTCCGCGAACCTGTACGCCCAGGTTATTCCGAACTGCCCGAGTGCGGCTCCGCCGCCCGCCCCCATGAGCGAAAGTAGCTGCATGCGCGTCATGGGCACGAAATCGGCGGTGATGAACGGAAGGCAGGCCACACACGAAAAGACGGAGAAGAACATGATGATGAACGCCCCGTCCACTCCCGCCCTGCCAAGCTTGTGCAGAAACGCATATGCCGCGCCCGCGCAGAATCCGCTGAACAGCCCTATCAGCGCCGGCACCGAGAATGCGCCGCCGATGCCGAATCCAGGCTTCACAACCATCAATGCGCCGCAGAACGCGCCCAGCACGCAAAACGCCTGTCGAGCAGTCATGCGTTCCTTCATCAGGAACCAACTGAGCAGCAGCGTGAAGAACGGCGCGGTCTTGTTCAGCGCCATAGCATCGCCAACAGGGATGTGGGACAGTGCGTAGAAGTTGGCGAATATCCCGCACGTGCCAAACGCCGCCCGCAGGATAAGATCCACCCATTCGCGACCGTTGGCCGGCAGACGTCCCTTTGCGTCGCCCTGCGCCGGACGCCGTATGAACGCCCAACCTGCGATTAGCACCGCGACGAGGTTGCGGAAGAAAGCCTTCTGCACGGCAGGAAGCGGAATGCCGCCGCACCCGTCTGCCAAACGCACGAACATCGACATGAGCGCGAACCCGAACGCGCTTAGCAGAATGCAAACAACGCCTCTCGCCATCAGTGCCGCCCCGCAAGCGTGGTCAGGCCTGCGTCTTCTTCACCCCGATGTCGGAAAGCTTCATGGAGATGACACGCGAAACGCCCTTCTCCTGCTGGCTAACGCCATATACAAGGTCGGATCCGGCGATGGTATGCTGGTTGTGCGTGATGATGAGGAACTGCGAACGGTCTAGGAACTCCTTGAGGGCATCCACGAAACGCCCGATGTTCGCGTCGTCCAGAGCGGCGTCCAGCTCGTCCAGCATCGTGAACGGCGCAGGCTTTATGCGGAAGATCGCAAAGAGCAACGCCACGGCCGTCATCGTGCGTTCGCCGCCGGAAAGCAGCGTCACGCTCTGCGGACGCTTGCCCGGAGGACGCGCGA
>CAMPAA010000120.1 GCA_946631345.1 uncultured Verrucomicrobiota bacterium | reverse complement strand
CGAGACGATGTTCGCGAGGGCGAAAGTGGCCATAGACGAGGACTCTGCGGTGAAGTTCGCCTTGAAGTAGTAGTGGCCCGAGAGCTCGCCCGCGAACACGGCGTCGTTCTCGCGCATCTGGGCCTTGATGAAGGAGTGCCCCACGCGGCTCATCATCGGGCGGCCGCCTGCGGCCTTGATCGTCTCCTCGCACATCTTCGTGGAGCGAAGGTCGTAGAAGCAGACCGCGCCGGGGTTGGCGGCGAGCATATCCTCGGCGATCAGCGCCGTGGTGAAGTCCATCGGGATGACGTCGCCCTTCTCGTCAACGAACCCGGCGCGGTCGGCGTCGCCGTCGAACGCCACACCGAACGCATACTTGCCGGGATTCGCGCGGATGAGCTCCTGAAGGTCGCGCATGGTCTCCACGTGGAGCGGGTTCGCGTCGTGGTTCGGGAAGTTGCCGTCGAACGTCTCGTACAGCCCGTCGTAGGTGAGCGGAGAGCCGCGGAAGGACGCCGCCTCGCAGATGCCCATGCCGTTTGCGAAGTCGCAGGCTATGTGGAGCGGCCTCGCCATGCGCTCGAAGGTGCGCACGTGCGCAGCATAGTCGGCGAGAACGTCAACCTTGGCCGTCGTTCCCTTCACGGCGGCGTCTTCGCCGAGATCGCCCGTCTCGACCATCCGCTCGATGTCCTTGATGCCCGTAGCGCCGGAGATCGGCACTGCGTTGGCGCGGCATAGCTTGCAGCCGTTCCACTCCTTCGTGTTATGGGAGGCCGTTATCATCACCGAGCCGTCCGGCTTGAGCGTGCCGTTGGCGAAGTAGCTCATCGGGGTTGAGGCGAGACCGATGTCTATCACGTCCACGCCAACGTCGTTGAGGCCTTTCGCGAATGCCGTGAAGAGCGCGTCGGAGGATGTGCGGCAGTCGCGCGCCACCACGATCCTGCGCGGCTTACCCAGAAAGCGCGCGTACGCGCGCGCAATCTTGTAGAAGATTTCCTCGGTCAGATCCGTTCCGTAGATTCCACGGATGTCATATGCCTTGAAGATGCCCATTGCATTGTTCCTTTTTTCTTTGTTGTTGATTGAAATGTATTTCGGTCAGTGTCGCTGCCGGATTCAGAAGAACCATTTGGCGCAGGCGAGCAGCCCCTGCTTCCATGGCACACGGTGGGATACGCCTGTCTTTCCTGCGAACTCCGAAAGATGCGCGCAGTACCAGTCGTAGTTCCTCACGAGCGCATCCTTGTTCGAGAAGCGAGGCCTGAAGTCGAGCATCCGCTCGGCCCGCTCTATCGACACGAAGCTGTCTGTCGACGCCGTCTCGTACACCCACGGATAGAGCGGCGAGAGGTGCAGCTTCTCCAGGATGCGCAGGATGAACACGATCGGCTTCACCGGCAGGCCGTGTATCCGCTTGCCGTGGCCGGCCCTGTCGAGAACGGCCTGATAGTCCTCCTTCATCGTGGTGAACTCCTTCGCGCCGATGTTGAACTCTGTGTTCACCCTGTCGTCAGGGTAGGTCATGGCGTTCCAGATGGCGTCGCAGAGGTCCTCCACGTCCATCAGCTGATACCTGTTTTCCCCGCTGCCGATCATCGGAAAGCCGTGACCGGTATACGCCCAGTCGTAGAAGAGCGCGAACACGCCGAGCCGCTCTGGGCCGATGAAGCTCTTCGGCCTGATCACGCATACCGTCTGCCCGTCGGCGCGCGCCTTGCGGCAGATATCCTCCGCCTCGATCTTCGCATGGCCGTACGGCCCCACCCCGATCAGCTGGTCGTCCTCGTAGATCGGATGCTTCTTTGGCACCCCGTACACCGCCGTGGAGGATATCTGCACCACGCGCTTCACGCCCAACCGCTTCGCGGCGGCGAGCACGTTGCGTATGCCGTCCACTTCGGTTGTGCGGATGTCCTCCGGCGAATAGAGCGGAAGCGCGGCAGCCGTGTTCACCACCACGTCGCAGCCTTCGGATATCCGGTCCACCGCAGCCGCGTCACGCACGTCGCCGAGCGTGAATTTGAGCCACGGCTCGTTCTTCTCCGGGTAGTCGAAATCCGCTATGTCGAGCACGCGTATCTCTTCAACGCCCCTCTCGCGCAGCTTGCGCACAAGGTTTATGCCGAGGAATCCGCTTCCTCCAGTTATCATCACTTTCATCTTGTTTTCTCCAAAGTTTCGTCAACAGGTTTCGTCAGCGCCGACACCGTCGCCGCCGACAGCACGAACGCGGACTCCGTCCCGCCAATCATCGCGAACCGGCCCCCGCCTGGCGCCGCCGCACCAAGCAGCAGCTTGCGCATTGCGGAGTCCCCGCCATTGAGCTCGAGCGACAGGGTGAACGATGGCGACTTCAGCCCATACCGGTCGAGATCCTCCTCGCGGACTGCCACCCGTTCCACGGTTTCGGCGATTATGCCCTTCTCGATGCATGCAAGCAGAGGCTCGGACGCCGTAGCATCCCACTCAATGCCGGCTGCGGTCTTCACCCGTATTCTCCGCACGTCCGCACGTGCGTACCTAACAAGCAGCTTGTCTCGCAGGTTGTCCAGACGAAATCCATCCGGCAGGAAGCTGGCCGAGACCATGCGCACCGGGAAGTTCGTGTAATCGGTGGCTACGGAGATGCTGAGCGCGCCCTTGTCCGGGTCTTGCGCGAGATCGACGCCTCGCAATGCCAGGATGCGTTCAAGCATCCTCTTCGCCAGATCAGCATCTGCCGTCGCGTCCACGGGCGAGGTCATCCGCCACGGCGCGGCGGCGTTCGTGTGCGATATGAGGTACGCAGGGTATCCGTCCGCTATGGAGTAGCTGATCACCGACTGCGGCTCCGCCGGGAAAACGCGCGTGTCCTCAAGCATCTTCTGGCGCTTGCGGCAGAACGGGAGCAGGGCCGCATCCGTGCGCACAACCACCCCCTCAGGCGTGAGCGCCCATATCTCGTTGGTGCTGGCGGGCGGGCCGAGCACCAGCTTCTCCACATTCCCGAAGGAGTCCCGGAGCGAGATGAAGTACCCTTCGCTGTCGCCCATGCCGGCGGGAGCGCCGTGAGCGCCTGCCGCGGCAAACCCATTCGCCTGTGCCGAACACAGCTCGCCGATGAGCTCCTCCACAACCGCCTTGTCGGCAGGCGCCTCCATCGGCTCGGTCAGCCGCCAAGAGCCCTTTTCCTTGGTAAGGCGCGAGAACTTGCCGCCCGCACCGCGCATGCCGATCGCCGCCACATCACCGCGCCCGATGGTAAACAGGCGTCGCCGCCGCAGCTCGTCGAGCGGCCGCGACAGCTCTCGCTCCACCTGCACGGACACCGTGAACACGCCATCCTCCCCATCGCGGCGCACATACACCTCATCGCCAAAATGCGTCACACGCCCCACCTCTATCGTCTCCTGACCTTCTTCGGACGCCAACATCACCGTGATCTTAGGCGACGACAGGCCAAAGTCCCTGAGCGACCTGCCGAGCGACGCCATGTCGCTTTGGGAGAGCGCGTCCACCGGCTCCGCGAAGGCCACGGCGTTGACCATGCGCTTGACCGTCGCATCATCCGCCTCAGCCGATATCGGAGCCTCTATCCGCCATCTGCCGCCCGTGCGCGACAGCCGTATGCGCTCCACGGCACCGCCTGGCCTTGCGCGGTCAAGCTCCAGCTTCGCCACCTTGCCCACATCGAGCGCCGACAGGTAGGGCCGGTGCGAGTCCTCCGCCGGATGTCGCCCGAACGACAGCAGCGCGAGCGCCAGCGCAAACGCAATGCTCCACGCAAGGAAGAACAGTATGGCCCGGCGGTTCTTCATCTGCACCTCCTTTTCCTGAACACGACGGACAGCCCGATAAGCGCGAACGCCGCAGGCACCACGCCTACCGAGATTGCGAGAAAGCGGATGCGGTGCATGCGGTCCATCCTTGCGGACAGCACGTTCTCCGAGATGCCTACCGAGCCTGACACGTCGAGCCCGGCAAGCCATGCCACCGAGTTGAGGAAGAAATCGCGGTTCGCGTTCGCGCGCGAGGCGAGAGATGCGTTCAGGAAGAACGACTGATCGCCTATCACGACCATGCGCGCAGGACGGATCGCAAGGTCGTCCTTGAGCGCCGTCCCCTTCTCGGCGGCGACCGCGAACGACACGTCACCGCCAAGACAAAGGGCTGTAAGCGCAAAGTCGTCTCCCTTGTCTTGCGGATTTGTCGGCAGCCTGAATCCCGTTGCGTCAGGCGCAAAGACCACCGCCGCGCCATCGAGCGGCCGCGATATCGCATGGTCTCCGAAAGCCGTCACAACGATGTCTGAGCCGTCTGTCGTGCGCCCGCCGCCGCGCGTCTGCGCGCCTGCGATGCCATGCCGCTCAAGCAGCGCTGCAATGCCGCCGTCGCTCTCCGACGATACCGTCGCGAGCACGCGCCCTCCCTGCGCGAGGAACAGCCCGATCTCCCGCTGCTCCGCCTCCGACAGGGCCGTGCGGGCCCCTACCACCGCGACCACCGCGCAGTCCTGCGGAACTGGCGAAGTGGCCGAGCTGTACGTCCCAACGCGGTATCCATCCTGCCTGAGCGATCGCACCGCGTCGCCAAGGCCGGACGGGCCGAAATCCTCTATCGACGGCTCGCCATGGCCTGTTGTGAACAGCACCATCTCAGAGCGCGCAGGCATGGAGAGCCGCTGTATGGCCGATGCGCACACCCTTTCGTCCAGCTCCTGCGCCTGCACCGCAATGTGACGGGCACCCACCGAAAACACCACCAGCCCCTCGCCTCCGCCCATGCGGACGAGGCGCGACGCCGCGTTCGGGTCCCAGCGCGGATCCACGAACTCGCAGTTCACCCCCGCGCCGGCGACGGCCTTCGACTCGGCAGCGAGCGAGCGCAGCAGCCGCGCCGTCGGCAGGAAGATCGGCGATCCTCTGCGGAGGCACGCCGCAACGTGCACCACCTTCGGCGAGCCGGCCAGTATCTCGCGCGTCCGCGCAGAGAACGCAGCCGTGCGCGACGCGCCTGGCCACTCCACAACGGTGTCAAGGCGGAGCGCAAGGAGCGAAAGCGTCGTTGCCGCGAGAAGGGCCGAAAGCACCGCTGCCACCGATGACATCTTCAGCACCAGCGAGCCGCCGCCCGCCATGCGACGCATCGCAAACACCTTAGACGCAGCATACAGCCCGAACACCGCAAATGCCGCCGCCACCACAGCCGCGCCAACAGAGAAGAACCCGTCTGCCGCATCGGCTATCTGCGCCGTCACCGGAGATTCCGCAAGCTTTATCCGCGCAAGAGGGCTCCACGCAAGGAGCGCACGGTACGCAGCGTATGGCAGCGCATACGTGACAGCCGCAGATGCCACGGCCGCAGGCGCAGCCCTGCGGAAGCAGACCCCCGCAAGCGAACCGAACGCCGTGAGAGGAAGAGCAAACACGAGAAGCGCCATCCACGCCGGCAGCAGCCGAGCCGTGGTCAGCCCTGCGGCTAACGCAGGTGCGCAGCATCCGAGCACCGTCAGAGGCACAACAAGCGCCAGCGTCAGGCTGAACGCCACAGCCGCATATGCTGCGGCGAGCCGCCCAATCGCGAAGGCGCGTTCCGGAACCGGAGCCACGAGATCGAGATCCGCGCGCTCAGGAACTCCATCCTCGCTCCACAGGCGCATCGTCAGCAGCGATGTGAGCAGCGGCAACACGTTCGCAACGCTGACCGCCCAGAGCGAAGCTGGAGAAGCAACGGTGCCTTCCGCAGCGAACAGGTCGTTTGCGAAGAGCGCGCCAGACACGGAAAGGAACATTGTCACGGCAAAAGCGGACGTGACCTGCCCGGTCAACCTGCCGAACGAACGCACCGCTATGACGGCAACCGTCCTCATGCCACCCTCCCGTCCTTGATCTCGACCGTCTTCGCGTTAAGTCGCGCAAACCATTCCGTCTCATGGCCCGAGACGATCACGGCGGCGAACGGCTGAAACGACGTCACTATCGAAACCACAGCCGCGCGCGCATCGGCGTCAAGCCCGGCGAACACGTCATCAAGAAGCAGCAGACGCGGACGCAGCAGGACGGCCTCGGCAAGCGCAACCCGCTTGCGCTGCCCTCGCGACAGCGCGCCAACGGCGACGTCAGCGATGGAGCCGAGCCCGCACACCTCCATTGCCTCGCGCACGCGGTGACGTATCTTGCGGGACTGCTCGCCCTTCAGCTTGGCGCGGTACTTGAGGTAGGCCTTCACCGAAATGTCGCCGTCGGCAGGCGCAGTCTCGCCAAGCCAACCAAGACGACGGCGGTAGCGGATCGGCTCTGCGATGAGATCCACGCCGTCTGCGACGGCAGTGCCGGACGATGGAAGCCATATGCCGGCGAGTATTTTCAGAAGCGTTGTCTTGCCGGCGCCGTTGGCACCGGTGACCGCTACAACCTCTCCGACAGACGCCGAAAAAGTCACTCCGGAGAGCACGTCGGAGCCGCCTCTCGAGAAGCAGATATTTCTCACCTCAAACATGGCCCAAGATTTTATCAAAAATTGGGCTTGCATGCCACACCCGTTTATGATATATTACGCGCTGTTTTTCCCCCCTGCTCGGGTGGTGAAATTGGCAGACACGCATGCTTGAGGTGCATGTGGAGAGATCCTTGCGGGTTCGAGTCCCGCCCCGAGCACCATTCTTTACTAGGGAGAACGGAGCAGGAGGAGAAGCGCAGTCAGACCGGTGGGATACTCAAGCGGTCAACGAGGGCAGACTGTAAATCTGCTGGCTTTCGCCTTCCAAGGTTCGAATCCTTGCCCCACCACCAAAACGGAAAGACGCGGCAAAAGCCGCGCCTTTTTGTTTTTGGCATGGATCCCTCACTCGCGCTCAAAGGCGAGACAGCACTTGAAGCGGCCGCATGTGCCGTTCATGAGCGACGGCTGCGAGCTGCGCCGATCGGGCGACAGATGCGACGGATAGCGGTGCTGCCAGCTGCAACAGCAGCACACACGGCCGCATGGCCCTATCCCGCCAAGCTCTGCCACCTCGTCACGTGGACCCATAGCCCAGAGGTTGGCGTCCACCTTGAACTGAATGCGCAAGGCCTCCTGCGCGGCGGAGAAGTTCGGATGCGGGCGGTCGCATACGTAGCGGAGAAACAGCCTCCTCCTCCCGAATGACAGCCGCGCGCACGGCACGCGCAGTTCTGGCAGCGTCTCGCGCGCAACCTCCAGAAAAGCCTTCCGCATCTCTTCGGCGCGTCTTGAGTTTTCCGCCAGTGTTCTTTCATCAGCCGCCTCGAACGGCCTCACAAGCCGGAAACCGGGAATCCTCGGTCCATGCACCGACGGATCATACGTCTCCACGCCAACCACGTCGCCAACATCCTCGCCGTAGTCGAGAGCTACGATGAAACGGCCTTTCGCGCCGGAAGGCACGCCTGTGACTGAGAGCGCATCGTCAACGCGCACGGTGAACACGCCACGCTCCGGCATCTGCACGGTGGCGACAAGAAGCGGTTCGGCCATCAGCGCCCCCCATCTGCGAAGCGCACCTGATCCATGAAGAACGACAGCACCGCAAGTTCGTTCATGTTGCGGTCAAGCGACCTGGCCAGATTCTCCACCGCCTCAACATTGCGGAACGTCGCCAGCCCAGGTTTCTCACGCATCCTCTTTGCGAAGAAGTCCATAAGCGTGAAAAGAAAGTCGCGCCTGTATTCACGATAGCGCGAAGAGGCCAAAGCGTTTTCCTCGGCCTCCGACATCTCGGCGCCCTCCTGGGCCGAAGCCGCAAGCTCCGCCGACACCTCGCGTTCGGAATGATCCTTGAGAGCGGCGAGCACGTCTGCAAGGCGTTCCGCCGCCTGCGCTCTCCGGGCGAGGCCTGCGGCGGCCGGTTCTGACAGTCTCGGATCGGCGAGCACACCCAGCACGTTTGTGCGCCACGGGTCGGCAAGCTGGTGCTCATGGGCATCCGGCAGGTCAATCCGCTGGCAGCGCGAGACGATCGTCGGCAGAAGCTGTTCAGGGGAGGCTGTCAGAAGAAGAAATACCGTCTTCGGCGGCGGCTCCTCAAGCGTCTTGAGAAACGCATTGGCCGATACCGGCTGGAGCCTGTCCGCCCCGACAACCACGCCAGCCTTCCATCCGCCGGCGAAAGCCGTCTGCTCCATGGGATCGATCAGCTTGGCGTGCATTGATTCTACGGTTATCAGGCGGGATTTACTCTCCGGATACAGCCAGTGGATGTCGGGATGGGTCTTGAGCCCTTCCTCGCCAACTCCCGGAAAAAGATCCTTTAGCACCGCCAATGCCAGTTCGCGGGCCTGGCCGCGCACGCCGCCGACGACGAGATAGCCGTGGGCGGGGCGTCCATCCTGTATCGCCTTGGCGATCAGAGCATGTGCCGAATCGAGTTCCATACCATCTCCGCCACCGTGTCCATATCCCCATCCGCCGCAATCACCGCGAACCGCTCTGGCTCGGCGGCGGCGAGCTCAAGGAATCCCCGCTTTAGGCGCGCATGGAAATCTCCGCCCGCCTTCTCCATGCGGTCTGCCGATGCGTGCGTAGCCTGCTCGCGGGCGCGCATGCGCGCCGCCGCCGTCTCGGGGGCGACATCAAGAAGCAGCGTGCGGTCAGGCACTATCGAACCCGTGGCGAACGCGTTCAACCGCTTCAGCTCCGCCAGGTCGAGCCCGCGGCCATAGCCCTGGTAGGCGAATGTGGAGTCGGCGAAGCGGTCGCACAGCACCCACCGGCCTGCTGCAAGCGCTGGACGTATTACCGCCTCTACGACTTGCGCGCGGCTCGCCAGAAACAGCAGCGTCTCGGCGCGGGCGTTTGGCGGATCATCGGTCTCCTCGCGCACAAGCGTTCGGATGCGCTCCGCAAGCGCGGTACCGCCCGGCTCGCGCGTAAGCACCACCTCGCGTCCGGCTGCGCGCAGCCGATCGGCAAGCAGACGTATCTGGGTGCTCTTGCCGCACCCTTCACCGCCCTCAAACGTGATAAACCGCCCAGTCACATCAACCTGCCGGGCGAAACCTACCCCACGACTTCGGGGGTGACTGGCTTGGGATCGGCGATCTGCTTCGGCTCGGCGGCCTTGGCCTCCGACACCTCTGGCTTCGCCGTCTCCTTGTCACCCTCTTCCTTGCCCTTCTTGAACTCGCCCAGCGACTTGCCGAGAGAGTGGGCGAGCTCCGGCAGCTTTTTGCCGCCGAAGAGAATCAGGATTATAGCCAGTACGAGAAGAATTTGCCAAGGGCCCCAGCTCATGATTGTGTCTCCTTATTTTTACTTGTCGATGTTGGTGAGTTTCAGAGTGTCGAAATCGATGCGCCTGTAGTAGCAGTTGCGCGGCTGTCCGGCGGCGTTCTTCGTGTGGCAGATTCCGCCG